>CBDUYZ010000201.1:0-5143 GCA_965371575.1 uncultured bacterium | reverse complement strand
GATGAAGACGGGTTCCTGTCCAACGCCTTGATGGGCGCCCTTGGCCAAGCGGAATCCCAGGAATACCTGGAGATCGTGCCGGTCGGTGACGAAGGCGCATCCATGATGGAAGCCGGCAAGGCCAGCGCGATGGTGGTGCTGCCGGACAGCTTCACCCAAAGATTCCTCGACCATCGAAGGACCGAGATCGCCGTGGTGCGCAATCCCGCAGAGGGCATTAAGCCCGAGATCGTTGCCCAGGGGGCCGACGTGGTCGCGACCTACCTGGACCAGGCCTCGCGGCTGCTGAGCGAAGAGATGGGCGTTCTGAAGGTGATGCTGGAAGCCGACAAGGTGCCCGCGTCGGCGAAGGTCGGTGTGCTGGCCGCCGGGATCACCGACAAGATCGACGGAGTGGAGGTCTACCTGTTCCCGCCGCTGGTGAAAGTGGGCAGCGTCAAGGAAAGCGAATCAGAGGACGATGGTCCCGGCTTCAACGTGTTTGGCTACATCCTGATCATGACCACGGTAATGGCCCTGCTGTTCGTGGCTACCAGGAGCATGGGCGACATCCACGAGGAACGAAACAACGGAATGCTCAAACGGCAGCTTGCCACCCCCACGGGCATCGGGCTCATCGTGGGGGCCAAGACGATTTTCGGTGTGATGTTCGGCATCATCGTCATGGTGATTCTCGGGGTCATCGGACTGGCCGTCGGGTGGATCTCACCGCCCATCGATCCGTGGGGAGCGCTGCTGTTGGGGACTTCCTTCAGCCTGGCCGCCTGCGGCTTCCTGGCTCTGATCACCAGTATTGTGAAAACCGAGAAGCAGGCAGGGATCATGGGCTGGCTCGTGGTCATGGGCATGAGCGCCGTCGGCGGGAGCATGATGCCCGTCAGCCAGATGCCCGCCCCCATGCAGGCTGCTGCCCAGTTCACGATCAACTACTGGGCGATCGACGGGTTCACCCGGCTGGTCTATGAGGGCGAAGGGCTGAGTGGCGTCCTGCGGAATATTCTTCTGTTGTTGGCCATCGGCCTGGTCACAACCTCTCTGGCCCAGGTGCTGCTTGTGCGCCGCTTCCGGGAGATAACCTCATGAAGCGCGTCCTGCACCTGGCGGTGCACGACACTAAACTGTTCATCCTGGAGCGGGAAAACATATTCTTCATGTTCATCATGCCGGTGATGTTCATGTTGTTTTTCAGCGTGGTGCTGGGTGGAGGCGGTGGTCCGCGGGATGTGAGCGTGTCGCTGCAGGTGGTCAACGAGGATAAGGGTTTCATGGGGGAAATCTTTCTCGACCAACTACGCAGCGAAGAATTCGATATTACCTTGCTCAGCCACACCGAGGCAGACACCACCGATTTCATCCGCCGCCTCGTTGTTCCCGCCGATTTCACGGCCAAGGTGCTGGTGACCGAGCAGGTCCAGCTGGATTTCACCAAGCAGTCGCAGAGCAACATCGAGTACGACGCGGCCGCTGACGTCCGTCTGCACCAGGCCCAGGTCGCGTTCCTGGGCGCCCTGATCCGCTGGAACCACCCGCCAGGTACGCCCGCCACGGCCGAAGAGCGCGAGCGGCTGAAAACCCTGGTCGAAGAGCCGCGCCGCATCACCGTCGCACAGAGCTTCGCCGGCCATGGGCGTCCCGTCGCCTCGGGGGCCGCCCAGTCGGTGCCGGGCATGCTGACGATGTTCATGGTCATGATCGTGCTCATCGGCGGCAGTGAAAGCCTGACCAGGGAGAAGCTGCACGGTACCCTCTCGCGACTGGCGACCACGCCTCTTTCACGCGGCGAGATCATTGCGGGCAAGCTGCTCAACCTGGGGATGGTGGGTTTCTGCCAGGCCCTGGTACTGATGGCCGCCGGAGAGATCATCGGGTTGGTTAACCTGTTCGGTATAGAGTTCACATGGGGGCCGGGCTGGTGGATTGTGGTCCTGTTCACGATCCCCTTCGCCTTCGCCGTGGCGGGATTGACGCTGTTCTTCGGCGGGCTGTTTCGCACGACCCAGCAGGCCGAGAGCCTGGGCTGGCTGGCTGGTATGGTATTTTCCGCGCTGGGGGGATGCTGGTGGCCGCTGGAGATCATGCCGCGCACCGCCCAGATCATCGGGTACTTCTTTCCAACCTACTGGGCGATGAATGCCCTGCACGGAGTAGTGACGTTTGGGCGGGGGATTGAAGCCATCGTGCTGCCGACCATTATCGTGGTGGGGTTCGGGCTGCTGTTCGCCTGGCTCGGCGCACGGACCATCAAGCTGGTCAACTGACCGCCGCTCAGTCGTAGGCCAGGCGCGTTTCGCGGTCGGCCAACAACTGCTTCAGATCATCCTGGGCGGCCATGTCGGGCCAGGTGCCCAGGTCCTGGTGGACGAGATGGTACTTCTCGGGCACCGGGTGCGTGCCCATGACGACCTCCATGCCGAACTTGCGCGGGATGAATTCCCGGAAGTAGTCGAGATGCGGGCAGGGCGGGTAGCCCACCACCAGGCCCGTGGCCAGATGGATCACCTCGGCCCCGTTGTTCTTCATTTCCTCGGGCGCATATTCCACGTTGCCGCCGGGGCAACCGCCACACGTCGTGTAGCCGACGAGTTCGACCTCCTCACCCTCGTAGCGCGCGAATCCGCCGACGCGTTCCTGCAGGGACCGCAGGCACTTGCCGCCGGCGCAGGTATGATACCGGTCGCAGATGATGATGCCGACTTTCTTCATGGCCTTCTCCTTACACCGGACCATCCATGAATGGTCCGGGTTACTTGCCCGGTGGTTTTTCGCCGGGATGGTTCATGAACTTGCCGACGGCCGTGGCCAGGATCTCGCCGTCCTGGCGCAACTCCGCGCCGAGGATGTGGACGGGACCGCGTGACCGGTCCAACCAGCCGCGCACCGTAAGGGGCTTGCCGATCAGCACCGGGCGCATGAAGCGGATCTGAAGATCGGCCGTGACGCCGGGGATGCCGCGGGCCAGCAGGCAATTGGTCATGGCGCCGTCCAGAAGGGCGGCAACCACGCCGCCGTGAAGGAAGCCGGTGTAGCCGGTGAAGCCCTCGTCACAGGGGAAGGCCCCCTCGACGGCGCCAGTGGCGTCCTCCTGGAAATCCACCGCCAGCCCGTGCTCGTTGGCCGCGGAGCAGACCCAGCAGCGCGGATGCCACCGGGATCGTGCTGCGGCGAGTCCGCGGGGGCTGTCAGTGGTCGCAGACATTGGTACCGGGTCCGATTTCTCCCTCGAGATAATTGCGGGCCAGTGATTCGGGATCGAGCGTGGGCGCGCCCACGATCACTTCGATGCCATGATCGACAAAAAGCTGAATGGCCCGTGTTCCCATGCCGCCGGCCAGCACAAGGTCGGCGCCCTTTTCCGCCAGCCAGGCGGGCAGTAGACCGGGCTCGTGAGCCGGCGCGTCGACGGTTTCACTGGCGAGGATCTTTTTTTCGCCACGGTCCACGTCGATCAGGGCGAAAGACCGGCAATGGCCGAAATGGGGGTCCAGCATTCCCTGGGTGACTGGTATTGCGATGCGCATGTTTCATCCTTTCGGAGGTGAATTGTCTACCCGGATTATTCATGAATCGCCTACTGCTGCTGCGTATGATAAGATTTGACAGCACCTTCTCGGTTTTGCTTCCTCAACGTACCTACGGGTACGCCTCGGTCCCAAAACACTGCGAGGGCACTGTCAAATCTTATCATACACGTCCTCGCTACGGCGATTCATGAATAATCCGGGTCTGCCCACTGACGCCTGCTGATTCGTGGGGAAAAGCAGGATTTGACGCTTGTCTATTTTGAGAATATGCTCATAACAGCAGAAAATCAACCTGGAGGATTTCTTTCCCCTTGCCGCCTGGAGTTCGCTCCATGAGTTCGAATCACACCGAGAAGAATTACACCACCGGGGAGGAGATCGCCCACGCGGTCACCCACGGCCTGGGCTTGCTGTTGAGTGTGGCCGCCTGCTCGGTTCTGGTAGTCCTGGCCAGCCAGCGCGGCAACGCATGGCACATCACCGGGGTGGCCATTTTCGGTGCCACGCTGATCGTTCTCTACGCCGCCTCCACCTTGTATCACTCGCTGACCCACAAAAAGGCCAAGCGGATATTCCGCTTCCTGGACTACTCGGCCATCTACCTGTTGATCGCAGGCACCTACACGCCGTTCACCCTGGTGACCCTGCGCGGGGGCTGGGGCTGGTCCATGTTCGGCACGGCCTGGGGACTGGCCATCGCAGGTGCGGTGGTCGAGGTGGCCACGCGCCGTAAGTACAAGGCGATCTCGATGGCCTTCTACCTGGGCATGGGCTGGTTGATGCTGGTTGCGATCAAACCGCTGGCCGCGGCCCTGGACACCAGAAGCCTGATTTTTCTGGGGCTGGGCGGCGCGGCCTACACGGGCGGGGCGGCTCTGTACGCCCTGGGGAAGTTCCGGTATCACCACGCGATTTGGCACGTGCTGGTGCTGGCCGGGAGCTTTTTTCATTTTTTGGCGGTGTATTACTCGGTGATTCCGGGGGAGTGAGGGCGGTAACCTGCACCCGAAACCACTTGGCCGATGCCCCCGCGGAGGCTTAGGGCTTCGCATGCGCCTCCGCGGGGGCATCGGCCAAGAGGTTTCCGGATACAGACAATCTTTCCCGCAAATGGGGGGCGTTAAGGAAAGGGGGTTGAGTTCGAGTCCCATTCGGGGAGCCGAATTTTCAGGTAGGAAAAAGCTGTTGGATTTTGGCAGGTTGAGGGGCCTGTCTTTTTTTGGGGCTATAACCGCCTGTAATCAAATGGTTAGCGGAGGCGAGGCGTTTGAGGGTGAAAATTCTTTAAATCTCTCCCTTAACACAGACTCCACAAACGACCTCGAATTCTGTCTCTGAGTCTCGGTTTCTGTGCTTTTTGGGGTGTTTTGCTTAACAGAGAATTCGTGTTTTTGGTGTCGAGGACAATGGAGGTAAGTTCAGGCGGTTGGTGGTCATGGGCAGTTAATTCAACAGGCAGAGGGTTGCGGTTACCAATGGGTAGTAATCACTATTTATTCATAAGCAATCTATTGATTCTTTTAGATCGTCAATTAGCCATTTCTGCTTTTCCGCTGGAGCCTCGACAAAACATTGAACTTTTTGAAGGTCGGAAAATAGATTGAGTCCTTTTATTCTATATT
>CBDUYZ010000200.1:0-5151 GCA_965371575.1 uncultured bacterium | reverse complement strand
GGGACGGACCACTTGACCATGTAGCCGAAGAAGCTGGGCATGGGAATGCCGGCCTCCTCGGCGATGGCCTTCACCATGAAGTTCGGCGCGTTGCCGATGTAGGTCATCGCGCCCATGAAAACAGCGCCCGCGGAAATAGCCGTCAGGTCGGCGATGAATTCCGAGTTGCGCAGGGACTCGTCGAGGTAGCCCAGCATACCCGGGATGTCGGCTTCGACCTTGCCCAGGTCACCCAGGGCGGCGTTGAAGAAGGTCAGATAGGTCGGCGCGTTGTCCAGGAAACTGGACAGGATGCCCGTGGCCCAGAAGTACCGCACCGGGCCGTGCACCGCGTTGGTCAGATCGGACAGGGCGCCGGCCGGACCCGCCTTGAGGATGGCCAGGGCCGGGATGATCGTCATGAAGATGCCCGCGAACAGGTAGGCCACCTCCTGGATGGGGAACCAGGAAAATCCGTTCTTCTCGCGCAGGATCTTTGCGGTCGTCTTGAGCGAGAGGATGCCCATCGCGATGATGATGATGTCCTTCAACCAGTTTTGCAGAGGCACTACCAACGCGTGGCTGCCTCCACTGTAGATGGGAACCTCGACCAGTTTCAGGGAGCCGGACATGATCACCGCGCCCATAACACCGAGCAGGAAGAAGAAATTGTGCCAGCCCTCGATATGGATGCCCTCGCCGTCGGTTTCGGGCTCGGGAATGTTCTCTTCCTTGCGGTAGAAATAGGTGTCGACGAAAAAGAAGACGATCAGGATGAGTGCTGAAGCCAGCAGCATCTCCTTGATAAGGCCCGTGGTTACCCAGAAGAAGGGCACGTTGTGCAGGAAGCCCAAGAACAGGGGCGGGTCGCCCAGCGGCGTAAGGGATCCGCCGATGTTGGCCACCAGGAAGATGAAGAAGACCATCAGGTGAACCTTGTTGCGCCGCCATTCGTTGGCCCGCAGCAGGGGCCGGATCAGGACCATGGCCGCCCCGGTGGTGCCGATCAGCGAAGCCAGGAAGGTACCGATCAGCAGAATGGTCAGATTGACCTTTGGCGAACCGCGCATGGAACCGCCCAGGTAGATCCCGCCCGAGATCGTGAACAGCCCCCACAACAGGATGATGAAGGGGATGTAGTCCATCAGGTAGATGTGCAGGATTTCCTGGATAGCCTCGCTGGTGTTCCAGAAAAGGAAGGGGACGGCGAACAGCAGGGCCCAGAAGGCCGAGATCTTCGGGAAGTGCGCGTGCCAGAAATGGGGAGCGACCAGGGGTCCCAGGGCGATCGACAGCAGGATGCCCGCGAAGGGGATGAGCGTCCACAGGGGCAGCAGTCCCACGGGGCTGGCGTGGGCTGCGCCGTGGTCATCGCCATGGATTTCACCATGGATGTCACCATGGATGTCACCATGGTCCTGGGCGACAGCGGCCAGGGACCAGAAACCTACAAGACTCACTGCGACCAGAAGCAGCAGTACGGGGCGGCGGATTGAACAGAGGCGACGCACCACAGGGGAAACCTCCAGGCAGGGGCGGTATTACTGGTTGGTGTGGATGGGACGGTAGGGTACCATCTTGCCGCCTCAATATTGGCTGAATTGACAATCCTGTCAATTTTTCAAGGGGAGCGTCCTGCGGATGCGCATCGCCCACCTCAGTTCGATGAACGGATTCTACGGCGGTGAAGTGTGCCTGCTGAACCTGGCGGTGGGCTTGCAGGGCAGTGGGCACTCGGTATCCTGCGTGGTAAGGCCCGACAGCCGGCTGCGGCGGGAGCTTCAGGCGCGGGGGGTGGAGGTCCTTCCCCTGCCGTTGGTGGACTGGTTCGAGCCTGTTAGCGTGGCTCGCCTGAGGCGTTGGCTGATCCGCCGGGATATCCAGATCCTGCATACCCACCTGCCGCGCGATTATTTCATCGCGGCCGCGGCCACTCTGGGCACCGGGGTGCTCAACGTCGGCTCACGTCATCAACTGCACCGGATTTCCCTGCCTGTGCTCAAGCGGCCCTTCATGAGCCGCTTCAGCGCCATGATCGCCGTCAGCCGGGCCGTACGCTTGGGCCTGGTGGCGTCGGGGGTCATGGACCCCGACCGGATCGTTACCATTCCCAACGGGATCGAATGGCCTGGAATCGATCGGGCCTGCATTGACTTGCGCGAGTCGGCGAACGTTGGTCCGGACGTGCCCGTCGTAGGTTTCGTGGGCCGCCTCTGTCCGGGCAAGGGAGTCGAGACGCTGCTCGAGGCCGCCGCTCTCCTGCGGCCGCGCTGGCCGGATTTCCGACTGTTCATCCTGGGGGACGGGCCCGGCGTCAACGATTACGTCAATAGCCTCCATCGGTTGGCCGCAAGGCGGGGATTGGCGTCCAGCGTCCGCTTTTTCGGATATGTCGATCACGCTGCAGCGGCCTGTGCGGCCTTCGACGTGCAAGTGGTCTGTTCCAAGGCCGAACCTTTCGGTCTGGTGACCGTGGAGGCCATGGCCCAGGGGCTGCCGGTGGTCGTGACCAACAGCGGGGGCAGTCCGGAGATCGTGCGCGACGGCGTGGAGGGATTCCTGGTCGAACCGGGGGACGCGGACGCCTTGGCCCGCAGGCTGGACTGCCTGCTTGATTCGCCGGGCCTGCGTCGGGAAATGGGGCGCCGGGGCCGCGAGCGTGTCCTGCGCCGCTTCACCCTCGATCACATGCTGGACGCGACCGAGGCCCTGTACATGAAGGCGCTGGGTCTGTCCGTGGTCAAAGAGCGCCGGGCCACCGCCTGATCACCCGATCATCCTGGTGATGATCGGCGTGATCCCGTCGATCATGAACTGCACGGCGATCACCGTCACCAGCAACCCCATCAGCTTTTCGATGACCTTCAGGCCGGTGCGGCCGAGCCGGGCCAGCACCACGTCCGCGCCCATCAGGATGGCGCCGGCGAACAGCAGGTTGGCCAGGACCGCCCCGATCACCAGGGGTATGCCAAGGTCGGTGGGCGCCTGTGGCGTGAGGATCATCACGGTCGTGATCGAGCCGGGACCGGCGATCATCGGGATGGCCAGGGGCGTGATCGAGGGATCGTCCTCCTCGTCCTCACCCTGGCTCAATTCGATGTCCTTGGCGTAGGCGCGGCCGATACCTGTGTGCCAGCGCCGGGGTTTGGATTGCAGCATGTCCAGCCCGATGCCCAGGAAAATAACTCCGCCGGCGACGCGGAAGGCGTCGACGGTGAGCCCGAACAACCTCAGCAGCTGGTGCCCCGCGACGGTAAACATCACCAACACGAAAAAGGCCGTGATCAGCGCCTTGACCAGGATCTTGCGTTTTTGCCGCAGCTCTCTGCCGGCGGTCAGGCCGCTGAAGAACGGGATGACGCCCAAGGGGTCGATGACTGCGAAAAGGGATGAGAACGACAGGACCAGAAAGGTTGTTGTGTCCATGATTCACCTCCGGGGTGGTTCAGGTTCAGGGTAGTTGGCGGGCAATATGGTCGTTTAAATACGGAAGTCCAGGTTAACGCGTCAGATGATCTCCAGGCTCTCGGCCGTCAGGGTCACGGAACCGTGGTCGTCCTCCACGACGCCGGTCACCAGGTAGGGACCGCGGTTGAGTAGATGTGCGCCGTAGCGGGCGTAGACCTGCGGAAACAGGGTGACCTCGCAGAGATCGGTTTCGTCCTCGAGGGTGATGAACTTCATGGCTTCGCCGGTCTTGCGCACCGTCGCGCTCTTGGCGGTGATCAGGGAGCCGGCCACCTTGACCCGGCGCCCGGCCCAGTCGCCGAGGTCGCGGGCGCAGATCACGCCCCTTTGCTGGAGCCAGTCGCGCAGCATGGCCAGGGGATGTCCCGTGGCCGTCAGGTGCAGCACCTCCATCTCCTGCTGCAGTTTTTCGGTGTGTGAGTAGTCGGGGATGGCGGGAACCAGCGAGACGGTCGAACCGGCGCCGGGTGTGCCGCCGCCGACGGGAAACAGGGTGGCTGTCTGCACGGTGGTGCGCCCGCCGTCGCGGTTGCCGTAACCCTTCTCGTGGCGACCAGAGGCTCGCAGCCCCTTCCGCCCGCGCCGCCGCTCCTTGCGGATCAGCGTGTGTCGCCACAGCAGTTCCGGCCGCGTCAGTTCGAAACCGTCGCAGGCGCCGCAGCGGATCAGGTTCTCGATCTCGTTTTCGGCCAGTTGCGGCACACGTTCGAGCAGGTTGCCCAGGGAAACGAAGTAGCCGCGGCTGTCGCGTTCGTCCAGCAGCGCATCGAGTGAGCGGCGGCTCATGCCGTGTATCTGCTGCAGCCCGATCCTGACCTGTCTGTCCTGCCCGGTGAACACGTCCCGGCTGTGGTTGATGTCCGGCAGCAGGATCTCCAGGCCCAGGCGGCGCGCCTCCTCGAGGTAGGCCGAAACGCTGTAGAAGCCGCCGCCGTTGCTCATCACAGCGGCCATGAACTCGGCCGGGTGATGGGCCTTCAGCCAGGCGGCCTGGAACGAGAGCACCGCGTAACTGGCCGAGTGGGCCTTGCAGAAGGCGTAGCCGGCGAAGCTGCTGATCTGCCGCCACAACTCCTCGATCACCCCGGGCGCCACGGCGGGCGCACAGCCCGAGGCGATGGCGTCGCGCGCGCCGGCAAGGAAACGGTCTTCCATGGCCAGGAATTCCTGCGCGTCGCCCTTGAAACTCATCGCGCGACGCATCAGGTCGGCCTCGGCCAGGGTCATGCCGGCCACGGTGCTCAGGGTGCGCATCACGTCTTCCTGGTAGATCATCACGCCGTAGGTCTCGTTCAGGAACTCCAGCGACGGATGCGGCAGCACCGCCTGCTCCTTGCCCAGGTGTCGCAGGACGAAGCTGCGCGACATGCCGCTGTCCGACGGGCCGGGCCGGATGACGCTGCTGGCGGCCACGACCACCGTGAAGGTGTCGGCCTTCAACTTCTTGAGCAGCGAGCGCATGCCCGGCGACTCGATGTAGAAACAGCCCATGGTGTCACCCTGCCGCATCAGGCGGCGCGTGGCCGGGTCATTGTCCGGCAGCTTGCTCAGGTCCACGCTGATGCCCTGGTTTTCGCTCACCGCGCGCGCCGCGTCGGCCACCACCGCGATGCCGCGCTGGGCCAGCAGGTCGATCTTCACCAGGCCCAGATCCTCCACCGAATACATGTCCAGCTGGCTGATGAGGATGCCCTTGCGCGCCCA
>CBDUYZ010000199.1:0-5198 GCA_965371575.1 uncultured bacterium | reverse complement strand
AGCCATGCTCGGCTAACCGCAAGAGGTGGGCCGGACACATTCTCGAAGGCACAACCTATGGACTTGATATCGACTCAGACCGGATCATTGTCACAGCGAAGCACCGAGAGCGGAGTAGCGCGGCACACAAGGCGACCGGAGGTTGTTTTAGAGCCAGGAAGTGAGGGGTTTGCGCGGAAAGCTGTCCAGGTCCAGGCTGTCGCGCCGACCGGCCGAGAGATGACGCCACCCCGCGTAGGCGATCATGGCAGCGTTGTCAGTGCAGTAAACCGGTTCCGGCGGCAGGAAATGGAGACTCCGGCGGCTGGCTTCCTCGGCCACTCGTTTCCGCAGGCAGCTGTTTGCGGAGACCCCGCCCGCCAAGTAGACAGCGGGGACGTGCTTGCGCCGGGCGGCCTGGAACAGCCGGTGGCACAGGGAATCCACTATGGCCTCCTGCACCTCGTAGCTGACATCCGCCACCGTCTGCTCCGACAGAGGGCGGGGCAGGTCGTCGACCGCCACCCGAACAGCGGTCTTGAGTCCGCTGAAACTGAAAACCGTGCGGGGATCGTTTTTCAGGGGCCGGGGAAACTTGAAACGGCCGGGCGTACCCCGGAGGGCCATGCGGTCGATGTGGGGGCCGCCTGGATAGGGCAGTCCCAGCAGCTTGGCTGTCTTGTCGAACGTCTCGCCGGCGGCGTCGTCCAGGGTGCCGCCCAGCAGTTCGTACCGGCCGACCTCCGGCATGTAGATCACCTCGGTGTGGCCGCCGGAAACCACCAGGACCACCGCGGGCAGAACCAGGTCCGCGGTCAGCGCGTTGGCCAGGATATGCCCCTCAATATGATGGATCCCCACCAGCGGCAGATCCGCGGCCAGACACAAGGCCTTGCCGGTGGACAGTCCCACCAGGAGGGCGCCGATCAGTCCTGGACCGGCGGTGACCGCCACTCCGTCCAGGTCCTGCAACGTCAGTTGTCGGCGTTCGAGCAGATAATCCACCAGGGGCAGCAGGTTGATCAGATGGGCGCGGCTGGCCAGTTCGGGCACCACACCGCCGAAATGATTGTGCAGATCCACCTGGGAGGATACCAGGTTTTCCGCCACACCATCATCGCTGTCGTACAACGCCACACTCGTGTCGTCACATGAAGTTTCGATGCCGAGAACTCTCATGGGGCAGCTTCCGGGTTGACCCGGGTTATTAGTGAATCACCGTAACGAGGGTGTGTATGATAAGATTTGACAGTGCCCTCGCAGAGTTTTGGGACTGAGGCATACCTGTAGGTACGTTGAAGGAGCAAAACCGAGAAGGTGCTGTCAAATCTTATCACACGCAGCCGCAGTAGGTGATTCATGAATAATCCGGGTTGACTGGCCAGATCAGTTCCCGCAACGGCGCTGTCGCGCTGGCTTCCTTTTCCATCTCTTCGAAGACCGGGCCGATTGCCGCGGCGATCTCCCTGACCAGCACGCTCCGGTTGCTGCGGCCCCTGGCTGCCACGGTGCCGGCCTGACCGTGAAGGTAGGCGCCGAGCAAGGCCGCTTTAAGAGCATCCACGCCCTGGGCCAGCAATCCTGCCACCAATCCGCTCAGCACATCCCCGGAACCGCCACGGGCCAAGGCGTCGTCCCCGGTGGGATTGATGAACACCCGGCCATCGGGCGCCCCGATCAATGAGGGGGATCCCTTGAGCATCAGCACTACGTTCCAACGGGCGGCCAATTCCCCGGTCAACCGGAGACGGCGGCTTTCGATTTCTTCGCTGCTCATACCCGCCAGACGGGCCAGTTCTCCCGCATGGGGCGTGAGGACCACCTGGTTCGAGCCGAAGGCCGGTTCGACGCCGGTCCGGGCAAAAGCGTTCAGGGCATCGGCGTCCACCACAACGGGCAAGGCCAGACCCGCCAGCAGATCGACGACCCAGCTATCGGTGGCGGGATCGACTCCCAGACCCGGCCCCACGGCCAGGGCCTGCTGATTCTCGAACATGCTGTCCAACACCGCGCTGGACAAGGGAGCGATTGTTCCGGATTCGGTCTCCGCCACGGCCCGCGTCACCGCTTCGGGCAGTATGACCCGGGTGGCCATCTCCAGGCACAGGGGAACTGCCATCACAACCAGGCCCGCGCCGGAACGCAGGGCCCCGAGGCCGGCCAGATGAGCGGCGCCGCCGTAATCCCGTGACCCGGCAAGGACCAGCATACGGCCGGTTTTGTACTTGTGGACCGTGCCGGAACGCGGAGGCAGCATCGCCAGGTAATCCTCGCGGGGCAGCCAGTTAAGTTCACCTGCGTGCCTGCGGCAGATGTCGTCCGGGAAACCGATGTCCACCACCACGATATCCCCGGCGAAATCCCGGCCCGGCGCCAGCAGCAGTCCCAGCTTGGGCAGACCTACGGTGACCGTCAGGTCAGCGGCCACCGCCACCGGATCAACCCGGCCGTCATCCCCGGAAACGCCCGACGGGATATCCACGGCCAGGCAGGGCAGTCCAGCATCGTTGATGGCCCGGATCAGATCCACGTATGGGGCCCGCAAGGGGGGCTTGATGCCGGTGCCGAAGATGGCGTCCACCACCACGGTGGCCTCTTCGGCCAACTCGGCGAAGGTCTCCGGCCAGCTACCGGCCGCCGGATTGACTACCGTGACATTTGCGGGCAGGCGGTCGAGATTCAGCATGGCGTCCGTGCTCATTTGCCCGGGCGCGGCCAACAGCATCACCGTGACCGCGCACTGCTGCTGCACCAGCAGACGGGCCATGACCAGGCCGTCCCCCGCGTTGTTGCCCTTGCCGCAAATGATCAATACACCGGCGCCGGACTCCGTCTCGTCCAGGAAGTCCAGCAGCGCCTCGGTCATGGCCTGTCCCGCCTGTTCCATCAGCTTTTCGCCGGCGATGCCCCCGGCGATGGTCTCGCGGTCGATGGCCGCCATCTGTCTGGCCGTGCAAACCAACATCTCAGATTTCCTTTCCCTTGTCCTGGGATCCGTTCAACTCATCCAGTACATCCAGCAGCTGCAGCAGATCGTCGGCCACGAAATCCGGCTCCGTGGGATCACCCTCGGCCTTGTCCGCGTACTTGGAATACTGGTCGCCGTACCTGGCGTAGACGGTATGCAGTCCGGCGTTGCGCCCGCCCAGGATGTCCCTTTCCTTCCAGTCCCCGATGACGACCGTCCTCTCCGCCGAAACCTGCAATTTGTCCAGGGCCATCAGAAAACCGGTGGGATCCGGTTTGTGGCTGCCAGTGTCATCGAAGGTGAGCACAACGTCGAAGGTGTGCTGAAGGCCAAGCGCCGTCAGGCGCAGCCAGGCCTCGTAACCCGGCGCATCGCTGACTACGGCCAGCTTGTACCCCTCCTTGAGCAGGCGGTTCAAAACGAGTTTGGCGTGGGGATAAGCCACCAGCGACCCTTCCCGTCCCCGCCGATATGCCACCACCGCGGCAGCCAGCATGCGGTAATCGATTTTGCCGACGGTCTGTTCCAGGAAGATGTTGAAAACCCGCTGGTGTTCGATGCCCTCTTTCCTGTAGATGGCGAAGATCCGCTCAGTGGCCTCCTCGCGCGACAGGGGCAGGCCCACGTCGATCATGGCATCCACCGCGGCAGTGATGGAATTTTCCTTGGCCTTCATGAAATCGGTCAGGGTGTTGTCAAGATCGAAGATCACGGCCTGGATGTGGCGGGTGTCTTGACGCGGCACGGCGGCACCTTTCATTTGCTTTTTCCGTGGGTAAACCCGGATTATTCAACTCACTTCGCTCCCAGCGCTGAAGTGATGACATGACACCCCGAAGCGCTGGGAGCGCGGCGGGTTGAATAATCCGGGTTAATAGTAACCTTTTCTCCCACGGATTGCCCAGCAGGCTGTTGTAAAACTGGATCTGGTCGCGTTCGGAGCGCCGCCGGTCAACATTAGGTTGATCCCGGGCGGCCGATCCCGGATCCTGGAGCATATGTACTATCTGAATCAAACCAACCGCCACCAACCGGGGGAACCGCGGGGCTTATGGGAAACCTGGAGCCGGGGCAGAATCCTGGGCCTGGCTACCATGCTGATGGTCGGGAATTTCTTCTTCCAGATCCTGTTCTACACGGTCCGCGAGGACCTGTTCCTGCCGGTGCTGGCCGGGGCAGTCGCCGGCGTCTTGCTGCCGGTGACCATGATAGCCCGCCGGTGGGGTTTTTCGCTTCGCCGTGATTTCGGCCTGTCCGCGCCCCACCCGGCGGTTATGGCCGCCGCCGCACTGATGGCGGTCTGTTCGCTGGTCCCGACGTCGCTGCTGGCCGAATGGTCCCTGCGCCTGCACCCGGTGGATCCACAGTGGGAGAGCTTTTTCCAGGAGCATCTGCCCACGACCACCTTCGGGATCATCCTGGCCGTGATCACCGTCGTGGCGCTGGCGCCCCTGGCGGAGGAAATCATTTTCCGCGGGTTGTTACACCGACTGACCTCGTCCCTGTGGGGCGCGGCGCCGGCATCACTGGTCTCGGCCATCGTGTTCGGGATCGTTCACGGGGAGCCCTGGTTCCTGTTCGGACTGATCGGCGTTGGTTTCATGCTGGCCTTTATCTACGAAACCACCAGATCGGTGACCGCCTGCTGGGTGGCCCATGCCGTACACAACTCCATTTCCCTGTGGGCGATGATGAACACCGCAGGCGGACTGGCCGAGCCCCGGATCATCACCGGCCAGGATTGGGGACTGGCCGTAGCGTCGGTGGTTGGGATGCTTCTGGTGGGGAAATTCCTGCTCGCGACGGGGAAACCCCGCCAGCAAACCGGCGGCATGAATTGAAGATGGTTTACTAACTATCTGCTATTGATGAAAATCACCGTTATCGGGTAAGGGAAAAATACGATCTCAAAGGCACAACTTATGTCTTATAGAGCCAATCTATTTTGTACCCGTTTCTCACGATTATTCATGTTACATGGTCCCTTCTATCACCATCAACCCGTCACGCAACAGTACATTCTCGATCGCCCGTCTTCGGGCGCTTGTAGGAATGCCAGTGTGGGAGTGCCAGACCCTGTGAGACACTTTTGGCCAATTTCCGCGCCTTTCACTGGGGATCAGGAAAAGAACGAAATTTGACACTTGGTTATCCTGTCATTTTCCAGAATCATTCCCCGGGTGTTGACACGAACCGGCTGTGGATTTATTCCTTCCGCTCGGTATTCATATATGATAAGTTCGATTCGAGA
>CBDUYZ010000198.1:0-5200 GCA_965371575.1 uncultured bacterium | reverse complement strand
ACCTTGACCTCAGCCTGAGGCCGCGGGCCCTGGCTGATTTCGTCGGGCAGGAAAAGATCAAGGAGAACCTGCGGGTGTTCATCCAGGCCGCCCGGCAGAGGGGCGAGGTGCTGGATCACGTCCTGCTCCACGGCCCGCCCGGTCTGGGCAAGACGACTTTGGCCCAGATCGTGGCCGTAGAAATGGGCCTTGAGATCAGGTTGACCAGCGGTCCGGCCTTCACCAACAGCGCCGAATTGATCGCTTTGCTGAGCGAACAGACCGACCCGAGGGCCATCTTCATCGACGAAATCCACCGCCTGGGCTGCGTTATCGAGGAACACCTCTACCCGGCAATGGAGGACTGGCGGGTCGAACTGATCATCGACAAGGGGCCCAACGCCAGGCATTTCAACCTCCAGTTGGAACCTTTCACGCTTATTGGGGCGACCACCCGCGCCGGGCTGATAACTCCGGCAATGCGGAGCCGTTTCGGGATCGTCTGCCACCTCGATTTCTATCCGCCTGAGGAACTGGCCGTCATCGTGACCAGGAGCGCAAACATTCTGGGCATTGATATCACCGCCGAAGGCGCCCTGGAAATCGCCCGCCGCAGTCGGGGTACCCCGCGGGCTGCCAACCGGTTGCTGCGCAGGGTGCGCGATTACGCCCAGGTTGACGGTCACGAGTCCATCGACCGGTCAAATGCCGATGATGGCCTTAACCGTCTGGGGGTCGATACCCTGGGGCTCGAACCCCTGGACCGCCGGTATCTCCGGTTGATCATCGAACATTTCAACGGCGGGCCGGTGGGAATCCAGAACATGTCCGTCAGCCTGGGCGAAGAGGCCGATACGCTGGAGGATGTCGTGGAGCCGTTCCTGATCCAGTCAGGCCTGTTGAAACGGACGTCCCGTGGGCGCGAGGCCACTGTCCATGCCTGGACCCATCTGGGCCTCGAACCCTCCGCCGACCGCAGTTCCAGCAGCAATGTCGACCCTGTGCCCGATGCCGCGAATGGTCCGGGCTAGACCGGGCGCGCGGTCATGTCAGATACGTCGCCAGCCGGATCATACGACTTCGATCTTCCCGAGGACTTGATCGCCCAGGATCCGCCGACCCGGCGGGGCGATTCACGCCTCCTGCTGGTGGAACCCGGCGACGGGGTTGTGGGGGAGCGGGTATTCCGGCAGCTCCCGGAAATCCTGCGGGCCGGCGACCTTCTCGTACTCAATGAAAGCCGGGTTCTGCCGGCGCGTCTTTTGACGACCCGCGAGGATACCGGCGGCCAGGTGGAGATCCTGCTGATCCGGCCCGTGGCCGCCTGCCGGACCTGGCTGGCCCTGGCCCGGCCAGGGCGCCGTCTGCGGGCAGGCACGCGGTTGGTGGTCGGCGGGATCGGTAGGGGTTCGGGGCAGGATGCACCCGTGTTGGAGGTTGCCGAGCGCCGGGAACAGGGCCAGGTCCTGGTTTCCGCCGCAGTGGATCCGGGCAGCCTGGCCGAAAAGTGGGGCGTGGCGCCCCTGCCGCCCTACATCAGGCGGGATCATCAGGACCTCGTATCAGAGCGAGGCAGGCGGGACCGGGACCGTTACCAGACCGTGTTCGCGGTTCCCGACGACAGCGGCGCCGGTTCGGTGGCCGCTCCGACGGCCGGTCTCCATTTTTCGGAGGCCATCCTGAGTGATCTGGCCGGCTGGGGCGTGGAGACGGCCAGCGTTTCCCTGCACGTGGGCCCGGGCACCTTCCGGGCGCCCAGTTCCGAGCAGTTCGCGGCCAGACGGTTGCACCGGGAGTTCTTCCAACTGTCCGCCGACACCGCCGCCCGCATTGCCGGGACGCGTCGGGAGGGGGGACGTGTCATCGCCGTCGGCACGACTTCCCTGCGGGTCCTTGAAACGGCGGCTCGTCTGGACTTGCCGACCGGTGGGCCGGACCGTCTTGCTTTCGGACCCGCGGCCGATGAAGACTTGCCGGAATTCACGGGCGAGGCGGTACGACGCCGGGGCCACTGGGAAGTCAGCGGCCAGACCCGGCTGTTCCTGAGACCCCCGGATCAGGTCTCCGCGGTCGACGGCCTGCTGACCAATTTCCATCTGCCGGGGTCGTCACTACTGATGCTCGTTGCGACAGTGGCCGGTGAAAAAACCTGGCCGTTGGTTTATGCCCACGCGGTGGCCGAGCGGATGCGGTTCTACAGTTACGGCGACTGCATGCTCATCCTGCCCGGCATGTCCGGGCTGAAGGGATTCTGAAACGTGACCGACAGCAGGCAGACGTCTCCGCTCGCCAGTCCCTTCGGCTTCACCGTCGAGAAGAGCGATTCCCGCTGCGGTGCCCGCACGGGTCTGTTGACCACCGGCCACGGCCTGGTCGAAACCCCGGTATTCATGCCGGTGGGCACGGTCGGGTCGGTCAAGGCGGTCACTTTCGAACAGGTCTGGGCCACCGGCGCCCGTCTCATCCTGGGCAACACATATCATCTGTATCTGCGCCCCGGCCACGAACTGATCCGACGCCAGGGAGGGCTGCACAGATTCCAGGGGTGGGACGGCGTTCTGCTGACCGACAGCGCGGGTTTCCAGGTTTTTTCGCTCAATGAGCTCAACCGGATCACCGAGGACGGGGTCGAATTCCGCTCCCATCTGGACGGCAGCCGGCACTTCTTCAGCCCGGAACTGAGCATGGAGGTACAGCTGGCCCTCGGCGCGGACATCGTCATGGCCTTCGATCAGTGCGCCGCCTACGGGGCCGATCCCCGGGAAGTGGCCGCCGCGGTGGATCGTACGACACAGTGGCTCAAACGGTGCCGCGACGTCTTTGGCGGGCGGGAATTCCGGGACGGCTGGGAGCGGGTACTGTTCGGGATCATGCAGGGCGGGGTGGACGAGGTCCTGCGCCGTCGGTCGGCCGCGGAGATCGTCGAGTTTGATCTGCCGGGCTACGCCATCGGCGGTCTGTCGGTCGGCGAGCCGACCGCGGCCATGCGCGAGATGACGGAACTCGCGACAGGATTGCTGCCCGCAGACCGGCCCCGCTACCTGATGGGGGTGGGTTTCCCCGACGATATCCTGGCGAGCGTCCAGTCAGGCATAGATATGTTCGATTGCGTGCTGCCCACCCGGATGGCGCGCACCGGGACGGTGCTGACCAGGGATGGCCGGCTGGTGATCAAGAACCTCGATTTCGCCGAGGACAGCCGGCCCATCGACCAGGAGTGCGGCTGCCCGGTCTGCGCGCGGCACAGCCGGGCCTACATCCGTCACCTTTTCCAGGCGAGGGAGATGTTGGCCAGCACGCTGGCGACCATTCACAACCTCCATTTCTACCAGGAATTGATGTCCGGCATTCGGACGGCCATTCGCCAGGAACGTTTCGGTGCCTTCGCCGCGGAGATGTCGGGCCGTTGGCTGGCTGGCGAAGAGGTCCGTTTGGCAGAGGCCAGACGCCGCCGCTAGGTCTCTTGCCTGGTAGTTCAGAAGTTGACCGGGCCGGGCCCGGGACCCATTTTGGTAAGGCGAGTTTCGATCACCCCGGACCGCGGTTGGCGAGCCCGGGCCATCCCTGATCTGTAGAACGAGGAGGTGTTCATGCCATTCATGAACCTGCTGGCCATGGGTTCTCCCAATGGCGGCGAAGGCGGAGGCAGTCCCTTAATGAGTTTTCTGCCGCTCATCCTGATCTTCATCGTGTTCTGGTTCATGATCATCCGGCCGCAGAAAAGGCAGCAGGATAAGCGCAAGACCATGATCGGGGCGCTCAAGCGGGGCGATCAGGTCATCACCAGCGGCGGGTTGTTCGCCACCGTCAAGGACGTCAAAGAGGATCGGGTGGTGGCGACCATCGCCGAGGGAGTCAAGGTGGAGATCAGCAAGTCATCCATCAACGCCGTGGTGGCAGAAAGCCAATAGGCTATGGATGTCCCGGCGGTTCGGATTCGTCGGTACGGCCACCGATGCCTGCGCCGCAGGGCCGGGCCCGTGGACCCGGCCGATCACCGGACCAAGGAACTGCTGGAAACCCTGTGGGCGATCCTTCGTGCCGACGGCGGCGTCGGCCTGGCCGCCCCGCAGATCAATCGCGATTGCCGGGTGATGGTCGTCCTCGACCCCGAACGCCCGCGGGGACAGCAACGTATCGATCTCGTGAATCCGGTCATTCTCGAAACCTTCGGCCCGCGCATCACTTTCGAGGAGGGCTGTCTCTCCTTTCCGGGGCTGTACACCAATGTTGTGCGACCGCGGGGTGCGGTGGTCGAATTCGACGGTCCGCGGGGCAGGTGCAAATTGCGGGACGAGGGATTGGCGGCGCGGATCATCCAGCACGAAATCGACCACCTGGACGGGATCCTGTTCATAGACCATCTGCCGGTCTGGAAGAAGCTCCTGCTTTCGCCCAGGTTGATGTTGTTCGCCATATCCGAGATCTGGCTGAGAATATTCGGGAAGAAGGAGGGCGACGGATGAAGGTCGTGTTCATGGGGTCACCGGGTTTCGCGGTGCCGAGTCTCGAAGCTCTGGTCGAAGCCCGCTTCGAAGTGCAAATGGTCGTCACCCAGCCCGACCGGCGTGCCGGGCGCGGGCGGAAGATGCTTCCCACCGCGGTCAAGGCCAGCGCCCGCGAACACAACCTGCCGGTCATTGATTTCGGGAAGGGCCAGAGTAGGGCCGTCGCCGCGGAAGTCATGGCCCTCGAGCCCGATGCCGTGGTGGTGGCGGCCTTCGGCCACATCCTGCGCGAACCCCTCCTGACCGCCCCGTCTTTCGGCTGCATCAACGTCCACGCCAGTCTGCTGCCGCGCTGGCGGGGCGTGTCCCCCGTCCAGTATTCGATCCTCCACGGCGACACCTGGACCGGTGTCACCATCATGCAGATGGACGTCGGTGTCGACACCGGACCCATCCTGGCCCAGCGTTCGGTGGCCATCGGTCCGGAGGACACGGGGGGAGAGTTGCTGGACCGGCTGGCCGGCCAGGGCGCCGACCTCCTGATCCACACTCTGCGGGGACTGCAGAACGGCCAGGTGGAGCCGGTGCCTCAGAGCGATGAGGGTGCGGTCTATGCCCCGAAGCTGACCCGGGCCCTGTCCGCCGTGCGCTGGGACAGGGACGTCGTCATCGTCCATAACCAGATCCGCTCCCTGATCCCTTGGCCGGGCACCACCACCTACCTGGGTGAGAAGATCCTCAAGATCACCGAAGCCCGTCCCATGTCCTTCAAC
>CBDUYZ010000197.1:0-5204 GCA_965371575.1 uncultured bacterium | reverse complement strand
GTGCTTTCGGCCCCAACGAGGCCCATGTGGGTTTCGGTCCGGCCGGCAGTGATGCTGCTAACGGCGGAAACCCGGCCAAGAGCGCCAGGGGCCAGGCACGGGCTGGTCGCCGCTAGACGGACCTGATCGATAGCATCGAATGCCATTCGCATCGATAGCAACGAGCGGAGCAGGACTGGTTCTCAGTCCTGCTCCGCTTTTCCGTCCTATATGCTCGCCTTCAATATCTAGAAAACTAATGAGACACCAAGCAAAGGCCCGTAGGCGGTGACTGTTGTTTCCAAAAGGTCGTCACCCTCCCCGAGCATTGTTGTGGAGACTGGGCGCTGTCGGGGATGTAGTGGTCGTTCGCCGGGGAAAGGCCTGATCAGCGCGCCCTTAACCTGGATTATTCATGAATCACCGTAGCGAGGATGTGTATGATAAGATTTGACAGTGCCCTCGCAGTGTTTTGGAACCGAGGCGTACCCGTAGGTACGTTGAGGGAGCAAAACCGAGAAGGTGCTGTCAAATCTTATCATACGCAGCCGCAGTAGGCGATTCATGAATAATCCGGGTTAAAACCCCGGCGCACAACAGGGCGAGGGAAACGAAATACAGAGGCCCCTCCCGCCAGACCAGGGACGCGGCCAGGTAGACCGCCAGCGACGCAGCCGGCAGGAGCCAAGAGCTTCGCGCACCCGACGCCCTGGCCAGCGCGGCGAGGCAGGAATACGCCGGCAGGGCAAAGACGAGATGGTGGACTTCGGACATCGGCACCACGAACAAGGGCGCCAGCATGTACAGGGAGAAGGCGCGCAGATCGTGCCGGTCCCGGTCGGTGGCGCCTTCCCGGCGCAGGGCGCGGCGATCCCACAGCAGGATCGCCCCCGGCACCAGCAGGAGGAACACGGCAGTGGCCACCGTGTTCAGGGGCAGGCCGGCCCGGATTAGGATCCCCGCCAGACTGAAGTCCGTGTGGTCCGGACGCACCGTTCCGCCCGCCAGTTTCGCAGCCAGGAATTCCCGGCCGTATTCCCCATACAGGGCCCCCAGGTCGACTCCCGGCACCACCCCGGGCAACAGGCAGAGCAACAGGAACACCAGGACCGTTCCCCCCAGCGTGAGCCACCGCCGCCGGGCCGCCAGGTAGCACAGCATGATCAGGGGCGTGAGTTTGATGGCTGCGGCGGCGCCGATGGCCAGAGCCGCCGGAACGTCGCGGTCCTTGCGGCTGAATTGGAAGCCCAGCACGCACAGGTAGAGCACCAGGAAATTGACCTGGCCGTTAACGACGTTGTTCTGGATGACGTCGAAGTAGACGAGGCAGAGACCCAGCAGCAGGGCGACCGGCAGCCGAGCCGGCGCGTGGCGGCGGATGATCGCCAGCGTCCCGACCAGGGCGGCCAGTCCGACCAAAGCCCAGATCAAGGTGGTCACGGTGCATGGCAGGATCGCCAACGGTGCGATGATCAAGGCGAGGAACAAAGGATAGACGTAGGGGAAGGGGGACCCTGTCGCGTAGGGGTTGCCGCCCTGCAACAGGGCGTGGGACGACAGGCAGTAGCTGGTCAGGTCGTTTCCGTCCGATTCGCAGGCGGTGTTAACGGTCTGCAGGATCAGGAACATGACCAGGCCGCAAGCCAGCAGCAGGCTGGCCCGTGTGAAACTACCCACGATTTTTAATTCTAGAAAACGAATGAGACTCCCAGCAAAGGCCCGAAAGCAGAAACCTTGGTTTCCAGTTTGTCGTCTCCTTCTCCGTCTTCGCGCTTATATCGGAAGGTCCGATATCCAGCCGTTATGGAAATCAGTTTCGAGACCTTGAATGTATTCACATAGGTAAAGTCATAAGAAAATTTTGATGAATTACCTATTCCGAACCCACCCCCATTGGCGGATATGCCCAGCAGGACGGACCTGCTTAAAATGAATCTTGTCTTGGCGCCGACCATGAGATCCCACCAGGCCTGGGGTTCCGTGAATCCGCCTTCCACGAAAGGAGGACTGCCGATTTCAATTTTGTAACCGACCGTGACGTCATTCCGCCAGAATTTTGCTCCCGCGTTTGCCTCCAGGGCCCGGTACACAAGGGGATCTCCTAATATGGGAACTTGGACTTTGGGCAGCTTACTCCTGTATCGCGTCCGCGTCAAAGCCGGTCCGCAGTTCGGTTTCGGTTCGTTGACCTCAATTTTTTCCTTCCCGGGACCTGTCAGATTGATACCAAAACACAAAAAACAAGATAAACGGTTAAATAATTGTCATCATTGTAGTTCCAAAGTCTCCCCCGGGGGCACAACCCCCTAAAGCACCCTCCGAAAATCCCGAAAACCAGAGAACTGCTAATAGGTTACGCGCCGAAGGACCGGTGCGAGGTTCAAGGAAGGAACCGGTTAAGTGAGATTGGTATCTCGCCTGTTCCTGGTGGCGGTGTTCAGCCTGTCGTTTGTGACGTGCGCTTTGGCGGACGGAACACCGGCCGGCACGGACATCACCAGCCAGGCAACCATCAACTACACCGTCACCGGTACGGATTACACCGCGCTCAGCAATGAGGTGGTTACTTCGGTGGCCGAGGTGCTTGATCTCAGCCTGGTGTGGCAGGACGCCGCGCCGGTGGAGGTCCAGCCAAGTACCTCGGGCCAGGCGCTGGTCTTCCGGCTGACCAACATCGGCAACGGCAGCGATTCCTTCAACTTTTCGGGGCAAAGCACACTCAGCGGCGACGACTTCGACCCGATCCTGACGAGTATCCACCTGGATACGAACGGCAACGGCAGGTTCGACCCGGGAATCGACGAACTCTACATTCCCGGCGGCAACGATCCCGTACTGGCCGCCGACGCGTTCACCCTGCTCTTCCTGCTGAACGACATTCCACCCAGCGCCACCGTGGGCCAGCTGGGCGCCAGCATGCTGAGCGCCGCTTCCAACACGGGGACCGGCGTGCCGGGCACGGTCATCATCGGTGCGGGCGACGACGGGCTGGACGCGGTGGTGGGGCTCAGCGGGGGCCAGGCCGACAGCCGGGGCTCGTACATCATTGTGGCCCTGTCCGCGCAGGTGGCCATTCTCAAATCCGCCGTGGTTGTCGATTCCTTCGGAGGATCGCAACCGGTGGCCGGTGCGACAATCACCTACGAACTGTCCGTGATCGCCACAGGCACGGGCGTAACCAACGACGTCGTGATCAGCGACGTCATTCCCCTGAACACAACCTACAACCCGGGCACCCTGATGCTTAACGGAACCCCTGTCACCGATGCCGCGGACGGCGATTCCGGCGACATGGGGGACACGACACCCGGCGCGGTCACCGTATCTCTCGGTGACGTCGCCGTCGGCGGGCCCGGTCAAACTATCACTTTCACCGTCACGATCAATTGAACCGATGACTCAACCAAGGAGAAAGAAGTCATGAACAGAGCAATCATCGTCACCATCCTGGTCCTGTTGTTGGCCGGCGCGGCAAACGCGTCCGTCGAGCTGAACACAGTGGCCCTGATGGAAATCACAACGACCAACGAAGCGGGACAGGAGATGACCACGCGCATGCCGGCCGGCAAGGTCGTGCCCGGCGACGAGGTCATCTACACGATCCACTTCGTCAACAGCGGGGCGGAACCCGCGTCCGACGTCGTGATCACCAACCCCATTCCCGACCACATGATTTTCACCAAGGTGGAGAACAGTCCCCGCGCGGCCTCCGTCAGCATGTCCGCTGACGGCGGGTCACACTACGACTCGCCTCGGAACCTGACCGTCGAGGACGCCAAGGGCCAGCCACGTCCTGCCAAGGCGTCCGATTTCACCCACGTGCGCTGGGTCTTCCAGGATTCCCTGGAACCGGGCGCCGAAGGAAGCGTGTCCTTCCGGGCACAGTTGCAGTAAACCAAAGCCATTTTGGCAAGGAGGCTTGAAATGTCTAACCGTAGCAAAATAAACCTGTTCGTGATGATGCTGGCCGGCGCCCTGGTGTTCGGTCTGTCCTCGGCGGCCCTGGCCCAGACGGCTTCGGGCACCACCATCAGCAACACCGCGACCCTCGACTATTTCGTCGGCGGCACGGCGCAGGCCCAGGTCACCAGCAACACCGCCAGTTTCCTGGTGGACAACAAGGTCGATCTGACGGTCACCACCGTCGATGCGGCCATCGTGTCGGTGATCCCGGGTACCTTCGCCCAGGTCCTGACCTACAGCGTGACCAACAACGGTAACACGGTGCAGGATTACTCCCTGTCCGCTGCGAATTCGCTCACCGGCGCGTTCGGTGAGACCGAGACCTTCGACGCGGTAGGCGTGACCGTGTTCGTCGATACCGACGCCGACAACGCCTACACCGCCGCCGACATCAACACCTACATCGACGAGCTGGCCACCGGCGCCACCATCACGGTGTTCGTGGTCGCCGACATTCCGTTGGCCCAGATCAACGATGACGTCGCGTCCTACGACCTGGTCGCCCAGACCGCCGTCGGCGGCACAGGCGGCGCCCTGGGTTTGGACATCCTCACCGACGATGCAGCCGTCGCCGAGGATCCAATCCTGGTCCAGATCGTGTTCGCCGACGGTTTGGGTACGGCTGACGCGCTAAAGGACGGCCAGCACTCGAGCAAGGACGGCTACAAGGTCGTCACCGCCGAGCTGACCGCCCTGAAGACGACCAACGTCATCAGCGATCCCTTCAACCTGGGCGTGAATCCGAAGGCGATCCCCGGCGCGACGGTCGGTTATATGGTCATGGTGACCAACAACGGAACTGTGCAGGCCGACAACGTCGAGGTCATCGATTCGATCCCGGCCAACAGCGCGTTCCTGGTGGGTTCGGTCACCACGGTTCCGGCCGCGGCCGTTACCTACTCCAATGACGGCGGTACGTCCTGGGTTTACGCTCCGGTCGCCGGAGCCAACGGCACCGACCCCACGGTAACGGGTGTCCGGGTGGTCTATGCGTCCATCGCCGGCGCGGCGACCGGTCAGGAAAACTTCTCGGTCCTGATCGACTAGGTCGGGTCCCGGTCCTGGAGTCGTCCGGGCGGGTTGCCAGTGGCAATTTGGTTTAGCAACACGAACAGGTTCGGGCTGCCCGGAGGTGTCTATCAGACACGTCCGGGCGCCCGTCTGTTCAGTACCCTGGCTTCCGCCCTGTGGCTGTTGGTCATCACGGCGGGACTGGCCGCCGCGCCGACCTCCGCAGGGGCCCAAACTCCACCCGGGACCTT
>CBDUYZ010000196.1:0-5246 GCA_965371575.1 uncultured bacterium | reverse complement strand
CTACGAGACCAGCGAATGCCGCGCTACCGGGGGCTTTTTGACCAAGATAATCGACATCCAGTCCAAGAAAATAACCACCGTCTCCTGCACGAGGTGCAAGTACACCGAGCTGTACAAGGGTGACCAGAGCACTCTGGGAAATGTGTTTGACTTCATGACGCGGGGGTAGACGCAACCGGCAGGATGGCCTTCTGTCACCTGCCCGGCCAACCTCACGGATCAGTACAGAACCCGGTCCAGGTAGTACTCGATCCCGATGCCGTAGGACCAGCTCCATGAACGGGAATACCGTTCGGCATCCAGCGAATCCTGAAAATCATCATATCCCTGGGTATTCACCCCCCGGACGCTGGCAACCAGGGACATGTTGTCTTCCAAAAAGACCCGAAATTTTGACATGAGTGCAGTCCTGAAATCTCGTTCGATCCACCTGCTCGCCTCGAAATTGCGCTCATGGTAGGAGCCGACGAAATCGAGGATGGTGTCCAGGCGGTATCTGTCGGCGATGGTCCACAGGTGGGCCAGGTAAAAATTTCCCCTCAGGGTATCAATTTTTTCAGAATAGGACTGGTCCAAGGATCCTGTCTTGGTCTGGTCCGATTGACGGTAGCTTACCCCGGTATTCAAGGTCAGCTGGTGATCGAAACTGAGATTCCGTACCCAAAGGAAATTCAGACTCGGATTCCGGGAATATCCCCTGGTTTCAGCCTCATTGTAATCGGAGCTGAATTCCCTGTAAAAATATGTCCCCCGCAGCTCGACGCCTTCCCTCCGCGGTCCGATGTCTTCAGTCAGGATATCTCGCAGGTAGAAAATTTCGTAGGGAGACAGCGGATTCTCCTCCTCGAGCAGGGGCTCCAGAACATCCCGCCAAAAGCTCCTCTGCGGACGATCGAAAACTGTTCGGTAACCCTGTTCCGTAGCCAGAACCCTGGCAATCTGTTGAACCTGGTCCGACGATAGCGGCGGCCGATCAAGAGCGACGAGGCGTTCACTCAGGCGCTGGGCCCGGATCAGGGGGGTGACATCCCGCGCCCGGCCCCAGCCGACCGAAGGACCGATCCCATAGGAGTACCCGCGGCGAAAGTACCTGCTTTCATCGGCGCCGCTGGCCTCCAAGACGTTTTCTAGGTAACTCTGGCCGACATTTCCCGACAACCCCAGGAAAAATTGACCTGCACCCATGTACTGGTTCAAATGGCCTCCAACAAAGTAGTTTCCAGCCAGGTTGTGTCCTGAATCCTCTCGCGTTTCTGTCCCTATATGCGATCGCCGATAACTCCCCGCTGCAGTAACATCCAGGACTCCGGTCCGTTTCTCGCTTTCCCTGAAGAGACGGAAGTCCGTGCGCAAGTTGGTGCTCAGACGGTTGTTGATTCGGTGGTTGTCGCCCGCTGTGTAGTCCGACCCGGCGCCGCTGAGCGCGAAACCCAGATCCCAGGTCCGATAGCCCCAGTCGGGCAGCCGGTATTCGAAAATATTGGTGGTGTCGTCAGGATTATCGAAGCCGATGGAAGTCTGGGCCGGGCAGGACTGGGTCAGCAGTACCAGCAACGCGAACGTGCCCGGAATGGCCCGGACGGCATTGGCAAAATTCATGGAGTTCCCCCTGGACGATGGAATCGAGCGGCAATCAGGCCTTTATATGCAACAGGGGCGCAACAGGTTTGCAAAAAATGATAACCGATTGGCAGCGATTGGTTCCATGTAAATAAAAGTCAAACCTTCGGCAAAAACGCCAACAGCAGCCTGGCCATGCGGTCGCGCACCATCTTGCCGACGGTGACCACGTCCTGGTGCGACAGCTCGGGCTGCCCGGTTTCACGCGCGGGATTGGTGATGCAGGACAGCCCCACCGGCGACACGCCCAGCTTTTTGAGCAGCACCGTCTCGGGCGCCGTCGACATGCCGACCGCGTCGCAGCCCATCCTGCGCAGCATACCGATCTCGGCCTTGGCCTCGTAGGCGGGGCCGTACATGCTGGCGTAGGTGCCGCTGTGCATCGGCACGCCGGATTCGGCGGCGGCGGCGACCAGCTTGCGGGCCAGGGACGGGTCGAAAAGATCGGGCACTCCCCCGCTGCGGCCGACCTCGGCCAGAAGGGCGGCGGTCTTGGCGTCGGCGCCGGCCGCCGGAGCGAACGGCTGGGCCAACAATCCGCGCAGTGGATCGTGAAGGTGCAGGTCGATCTGGTCGCGGATGACCATCAGGTCGCCGGGTTGGAAATAACGATTCAGGCCGCCGGCGGCGTTGGTCACGACCGCAGAATCGATGCCCAGGCAGGCCAGCACCGCGGTGGGCAGCAAAAGTTCAGCGAAGGGCAGGCCCTCGTAGGGATGCAGCCGTCCCTGCATGACGACCACCGGCACACCGGCGGCCGTACCGCAGACCAGACGCCCTGTGTGTTCGGCCACCGAGGTCGTGGTATAGCCGGGGATGTCGCCGTAGTCGACGGCCTGGGCAATGTCCACCGCGTCGACGAAGTTGCCCAGTCCGCTGCCCAGGATCAGGCCCACCCGGCCGGCGAAACCCTTCTCCGTGAGCCAATCGACGGCCTCGGCTACGCGATCGCGCCAGCTGCCGGACAGGATGTTCAGCCGGTCGGTCATGGCTTACCCGTCTTGCGCCGGTCGAGATCGAACTTGTCGCGCAACGAAGAGAATGTCTGCAGGACTTCTAGGATCATCTTCCCCTTGGCCTTCTCGGCCAGGAACGCGCTCTTGAAGCCGTTGATGAGCAGGTTCTCCGTTTCCAGCAGCGTCAGGTCGAAGGTGTCGACGGCCAACCGCAGCTCCCGCGTGGGCGAGGTCCGCGCAAACAGGGTGTTGTCCGTGTTCAAGCACACCCGCAGCCCCTCCTTCAGGTAGTAACGGAAGGGGTGACGGGCCAGATCATCCACCACACAACTCTGCAGGTTGCTGCTCAGGCAGATTTCCAGTGGCACCCGGTTGTTGGCCACGTAGACCATCAGGTCTGGATCCTCCTCCAGCCGCGTCCCGTGCCCGAGGCGATTGGCGCCGCAACGGTGCAGGGCTTGATGGATGGACGCCGGGCCGAACCCCTCGCCCGCGTGGATCGTGACATTCTGGTTGTGATTCATCACATGGTAGAACGCTTCGAGGTGGTTCTTCGCCGGGTTGTCCTCCTCGGCCCCAGCCAAATCGAAGGCCACCACCCCGCGGCCCTTCCAGTCCACCGCCAACTTCGCCAGCTCGAGTGACTTGGACGAATCGATGGTCCGGATGCCCGTGATGATGATCCCCGACTGGAATCCGGCGGAAGTGGCCGCATCGTCCAGGCCCCGGCGCACGGCAGCCACGGCCTGATCGGGTGTCAGTCCCTGCTGTGTGTGCAGCAACGGGCAGAAGCGGACCTCCAGGTACCAGACACCCTGTTCGGCGAAATCCTCGGCCAGTTCACCCGCCACGCGGACCAGGTTCTCCTCGGTCTGCAGCACCGCCAGCGTATGGTCGAAATACTTGAGGAACTCGTGTATGACGCACTCGCGGTCGGCGGGAAAATAGCGCTCCCGCACCTCGTCCGGAGCGGCGGGCATGTCCATCCCACAGGCTGCACCCAGCTCCATGAAGGTTTCCATGCGCAGCGATCCGTCCAGATGGCAGTGCAGATCCGTCTTGGGCAGGGCATCCAGCAGATCGTCGAGTATGTCGGGGCCGCGCAGAAGGTCGCTCGGCCGGTAATCACTGGTTTTCAAATCTCATCCCCGTTTGCGGCGTCACGGCACATTCGCCCGCCGTTGCGCTCATGTTTTTCGATGTGAAGCTCCCGGACAATCCCCAGCAGATCGATCTGGGCCTGTCGATCGTCCCGCAGATTGATCTTCTCGGTGTCGATCGTGTGCACCGAACACAGGGCCGGAGCCCTTTCGATCCAATCCTCGTAGGCCAGGTGCAGGTCCTGCAGAAAATCCAGCGGGATGTCCGACTCGCAGCCTCGTCCGCGCTGCTGGATCCTGTCCAGGGCCGTTTCCGGCTTGCACTTCAGGTATACGATCAGATCGGGAGGCTGCAGGAAGGCCACCATGTTGCGGAAGACTTCCCGGTAGTTCTCGTAGTCGCGGTCGTCCATGCACCCGCGCCTGTGCAGCGTGGGCGCAAAAATCTCGACATCCTCGTAGATGGTACGGTCCTGGACCGCTGATCCCGGATTGTCCAGGATGATCTTCTGCACCTCGAACCGCTTGCTCAGAAAATAGACCTGCAGGTGGAAGCTCCACCGGTTCATGTCCTTGTAGTAGTCGTCCAGGTAGGGATTGTTGATGACCGGTTCGAAGTGCATCTGCCAGCGGAACACCTCGCCTATCATGGTAGTGATCATGCTCTTGCCCACGCCGATGTTGCCGGCGATCGACACGAAGAAGGACGTGGCGGGACAATCCTTCCTGGGGAATTTCTTTTTCAGGGCAGTGACGTTCACGCATCTGTCTCCCGTTGGCCGACCATGAATTTCTTCTCGAAATCCTCGACGATCTCGAGCAGATGCTCGGGCAATAACTTCCGGGTCGCCAGATCGATCCCGCCTGGCACCGCCGAGAACCGGGCCTGGGCCAGCGCGCCCGCCATGCAGGCCTGGGTGTCGGCGTCGCCGCCCAGGGATACGGCCAGGCGCACAGCCTCTTCCCAATCCCTGCTTTCCAGGAAACAGATGATCGCCTCGGGCACCGAGCCATGGCAGGTTTCGTCGAAGTCGTAGTCCGGCCTGATGGCCTTGACGGTGCGGTCGAGGTCATAACCGAAGCGGTCGGAAATCTCCTGCTTGAGCTGGGCCGGCTCGGCGCCCTGCCGCGCCAAAAGAATGCCCAGCGCCACTGCCTGGGCGCCCTTGATGCCTTCGGGATGATCGTGGGTCACCGCTGCCGACCGTTCGGCTTCGCGGAGGACGTCCGCCTCGTTGTCGAAGGCGAAGCCCACCGGGCCCACCCGCATGGCCGAACCGTTGCCCCAACTGCCGTAAGGCTCGCTGCCCGCACCGTGGAGCCATTCCTTGAATCTGGTGCCGTAGCCCGCCAGAGGATAGAGCCGGCCGAAGATCCGGTAGTTCTCGACATAGTCGCCGTCGGTCAGCAAAGAAAAGGCGGTGGCGATCGTCAGGACCGAATCGTCTGTGAATTTGCTGGCCTCGGTGAACAGGGGGAAATCCACGGTCTTGATGGGACAGAATTCATGGGTCGACCCTATGATGTCCCCGGCAATGGCGCCCAGCATGATTCTTCCTCCTCGGTGTCA
>CBDUYZ010000195.1:0-5270 GCA_965371575.1 uncultured bacterium | reverse complement strand
GTGACGGAGATATTACCAACCGCTACCCCCCTTTCAGCGGCACCTCCTCCGGCCACGGCGAACATTGACATTAGTGAGGCGAGACAGGGAAACGGACCCCAGGGCGAAGGGTCCGTTTTCTTTTTATTGCCAAGCGCCGGCCCGTCAATATTCTCCCAGGGTCCGCCGGGGAAGATTTCCAGACGTTTCCAGCCGCGCCACGTATTGCCCCACGGTCTCGAAATCACCCTGTTCCAGGATACTGGTGATCTTGAGAGGCATCGTGGACTGCCCGCCCTGGCTGCGCAGATTGGTGACGGAGGACTGTCCCACCCGGGGCCGGAAACCATCCATTTCCCAGGGGTGCGTGTACACGAGGCAAGCAATCCCCTGCCGTCTGGCCAGGCGGCGCAGAAACTTGAAGGCGGCCCAAGGCAGCAGGCGGAGATAGCCTCCGCCGGAGAACGGCACGTTTACCCCGAGGAACCGCCAGGTAGGCATGGGTATGACCGTAAAGGGAGAACCGTTTCCCTCCAGCATGAAGGGCCGGCGGGGTGAATCCGGTTGGCCGTAGCGGGGATGATGGACGGGGAAGATCGAACAATCGTAACGGAACCCGCAGTCGCGCAACACCTCCAGAAAACCGTGAACCGAAGGGGTGATGCTGAAACTGGGGGCCCGGTAACCGGCGACCTCGTCCACCCCGGCGGCGGCCAGGGCGGCCAGGGCCCTGTCGCAATCGGCGCGGAACTGGTCGCGAGTCAGCTTGAAGATCTCCGGATGGGCGTAGCTGTGGCACCCTATCTCGTGCCCGCGGCGGGCTATCTCGCGCACGACGTCTGGATGTCGCTCTGCGGTCCAGCCCAGAACGAAGAACGTGCCCTTCACCCCGAACCGGTCCAGCAGATCCAGGCAGAGGGACATGCCTTTTTCGACCCGTTGCTCCTGGTCGTCCCAGACCTCGGGCGGCATGTGGTCGAGGTAGTTGTGTCCGTGGAACCACTCCTCGACATCCACGGTGATGATGTCGCGGGGCGGTACTGAATCAGGCTGGGTCATCGGTCACTCCACCTGGCCGGCCGGCCCGGGCCAGACAGGCAAACTGAAGATATTTCATATCGGACCACCGGCCCACAGTCAGCAGGTTGACCAGGTGGAACTTGATCGAACCGGTCGGATTGATGCCGACCGCCGCCTCGACGTTGAACCCGCATTCCTCGAGCAGACGGATCATGCTCGACCTGGTGAAGAAACGCAGATGGGTCCGGTCGAGAATTCCCTCCTCAGTGTAGTCCCAGCGCCCATGGACGGCCAGATCGACTACGTTGAAGAAGTAGCGCACGTTGGGGATGGAAGCCACCAAGCGGCCGCCCGGTTTCAGCAGCGGCCGCAGGGACCGTAGCAAAGCGCCTGGGTCCGGGACATGCTCAATCACGTCGTTCAAAACAATGCAGTCGAAATGGCCCAGCGGCAGTTGCGACAGAACCTCGGTGACATCGCCCCGCAGAACCCGGTCGAGGACCGCAGCCGCCTTCCCGGCGGCTGCTTCATCAATTTCGACTCCCCACACCTCGACAGGTGATCCCGCTTCGTCCCGCACCGCCTTGAGATTGCCGCCGAACGTACCCTCGCCGCACCCCACATCCAACAGCACGGAGGCCTCGTCGGGAATGATGTCCAGCATCTCGGGCCGCGGGTTGCGGTAATAATGAGACTGTTTGGTCTCCATCAGCGGGAACTCTCCCAGACCCCGTACGCGCCGAAGGCGCGGGGATTTGTTTCGGTCGGTTGGCGAGCGGGATCCCGCAACTCGTTGCGCATGCCGCCCATGACACGGCGCCGCTAGCAGGAAATATTGTAACCCGACCTGAGGCCCATGTCCTGGATGAAGATCCGGCCGGCCGGACCACATCAATACTGGGCACCCCGGGCCGGGGAGTCAACCGGCTGAGCGCGGAGCCGACCGGATTTGATATGGGACGAAACGGAATGCCCGTTATATTGTTATGAGCTTTTCGGGGCAGGGCGTTTCCCGGATCCCGGCCCTTCGCACTCCATGTACTCCGCCCTGGAAAAGAGGCGACATGTCCGATCATTTTGCATCCGGCGACAGGCTGGCAACCAGCGAACTTGCCCACGGCCTGCATATAGCCAAGCTGCCGAACGGCCTGAAGGTGATCATCAAGGAGGACCACCGCACACCGGTGGCCGTGTGCAACGTCTGGGTTCGAGTCGGATCCAACCGGGAACCGAAAGCCCTGCGCGGATGGTCCCATGGCATCGAACACATGCTTTTCAAGGGCACCGACCGCCGCGACGAAGGTGATTTTGCGAACGAAGTGGCTGAAGCCGGGGGTTCCACCAACGCGGGGACGGGTTACGAGACAACCAACTACCACATCACAACCCCTGCGGCCACCTTGCCGGCGGCGGTCGACATCCTGGCCGACGCCCTCTTCCATTCGACCTTCGACCCTGCCTCCCTGGACGCCGAGAGGCAGGTGCTGGTGCACGAAAACCACATGTATGACGACATTCCGTTCGGCTTCGGCATCACCTGGCGCTGGGGTATGGAGATGACCTTCGACCGCAGCCCCTACCACAATCCCATCGGTGGCCGGGACGAAAACCTGCTGGAGCGAGACCGGGAAAACATCCTGGCCTTCTGGCGATCCGCCTACCGGCCCGACAACATGACCGTTGTCGTCGTGGGCGATGTCGATCCCGCGGAAGCTTTCACGCTCATTCAGGAAAAATTCGCCGATCCGGGCGTCCAGTTCCCCGAGACCACCGATTCGGTCGTCGGCATCGTGGCCGAGCCGCCTACCGAACCGCCCCATGCGGGGCTCCGCCTGCGGGTCGAACGTGGTGACATCACCAAGGTCTACGCCAAGCTGATCTTTCCCGGCCCGGGTGAACGCGACGGCCAGGAACATGTGTTGAGTGTCGTGCGACGGGTTCTCTCCGACGGCCGCAGTTGTCGCCTGTACCGACAGTTGCACGAGGAGAAGAAACTGGTCGACAACTTCACGGTGATGACGGAAACGGGGCCGCGCGAAGGGGTGGTCCTGGTGGACATAGAAACGGATGCCGCCCGGCTGCCCGCGGCCCTGGCGGAGATCGCCAGGATCCTGGAGGACCTGAACCGGAATTCCTGCACGGACCAGGAACTGGAGCGGGCCAGGACCAGGGTCACCCGTTCCTTCCTCTTCGGGGCCGAGACGGTCCAGGGCCAATCCTCGACCATCGGACATCATGAAGTCATGGACGACCTGCCGGGTGCATTCCAATTTCCCGACCGGGTGGCCCGGGTCACCCGGGATGATGTGGCCCGGCTCTCCCGCAGAATCTTCCGGTTGGGGAATGTCAATTGCATGATCTACCTGCCGGAAGACACGGACACGGCCGCCCATGATATTCCCACCGAGGTGAGAGCCCTGAATACCCTGCTGAAGCCGGTGCTGAGCGACGAGGGGACCAGTGAAATCCCGGCCGCAGCTACCATGCCCGCCGCCGCTGACCTCCGGACCGCGATCCGACCACGCTTCCTGGGTCAGGTGGCCGAACCCTTCCGGACCGTACACCTGGCAGGCGGCGTGGAGGTCAGCTACCGGGTGGACCCCGCCGTCCCGGTCCTGGCCCTGGCCCTGACCCTCAAAGGGGGCACGACGGAGGAAACCTCCGCCAACGCCGGTCTGGCCACCCTGACCCAGATGGTGCAGATCAAGGGGACCGGCCGTCTGGACGCCGAAACCCTGCATGAACTCCTGGAGGGCGATGGCGCCACACTGTCTCCCCAGACGGACCGTGACTATGGCGGGATGATCCTCTCCGGCTTGGCCGACCGCATGGATCAAGCTCTGGATCTGACCGCGCAACTCATCCACGCGCCATCATTCCTTGAATCCGAAATCGCCCAGGAACGCCGTCTGGCCCTGGAACAACTCGCCGCCATCGCGGATTCGCCATTCCAATCGGCCGCAGTCAAACTGCGGGAACTGGTCTACGGGGATCATCCCTACGGACGCCCCCTGCCCGGAACCGTGGACAGCCTGCCAGGCTTGCTCCGTGATGACCTGGTAAGCCAACACCGCCGGATCTGGACCGCGGACAACCTGCAGATCGTCGTCTCGGGGGCCCTGGAACCGGACCGGTTCCTCGCCAAACTCGAAACTCTTCTGGCCGGGCTGCCGTCGGGTTCCGGCGCTCCCGTCCTCTCACCCGGTCCCACCCTGGTTCCGGACGGGATCGTGTCGGCGAGAATCGACAAGAAACAGCATCAAAGCATGGTCCTGGTGGCCTGGCCGGGGCCTCTGACCCCAGCGGAAAACCGGGTCCCGTTGGTGATGCTGAAAGAGATCCTCAACGGCCAGAGCGGACGCCTGTTCGAAAGCCTGCGCAACCGTCGGTCCCTGTGCTACAACACCGGCGTATTGAGTACCGCGGGCTTCGGGCAGGGCATGTTCATGGGGTACGTCCTGACCGCCCCCGACACCGAAACCGCCTCACGCGAGGCGCTGGTGACCGAACTCCAGGGTCTGGCTGAAACGTTGGTCCCGGCGGTAGAATTCGAACGCGCCCGCGCCAAGCTACTGGGAAATCTGCTCATTGGAGCTCAATCCAACGGTTCCAGGGTGGGACGGTCCCTGCGCGACCGGATATACGGCCGGGACCCCAACGACCTCGCTCAACTGCTTGAGGCGGTGTCTGCCTGTTCCGCCGGCGAGGTCCGTGAGGCCGCTGCAGCCATGATCGATCCCCGCCACCGGTTCGAGGTGACCCTGGGTCCGTGAATAGCGGCGCCGCAAACCTGGCCCGCCCCGCCGGCAGGGCAAAAAAGAACCGGCCTCCCCGCACAGGGAGGCCGGTCATGTATAGCGGCGAACGGGCTCAGGCACTGACCTTGTATCTATCCGGTATGTCTGACATGTCCACCAGTACGGTTCGCTTGCTGAAATGGGACCGGTGATGGGTTCCCTCGGGAACCAGGTACTGGTCCCCGGCCTGGTAGAGATTTGTCTTGCCTTCGATTTCGAGAGTCATTTCGCCGGATACCAGGATGCCCCGCTGCTCGCAATGGGCATGGTCCGGAAAACTCACCCCTTCTTCGAATATGAAGAACACAACCTGTTTTTCATCGTTGCTAAGGCAATAACCGGTTACTCCGGCGACGGGAATTTCAACTTTGGGCAGGGAAAGGATTTCGGGAGGTAGGGATTCCTGGGTGGTCTCGGACCTGGCTGCTTCCATATGTAGAGCCCTCCTTGAAATGTTTGCTCGCACACCTTGTT
>CBDUYZ010000194.1:0-5292 GCA_965371575.1 uncultured bacterium | reverse complement strand
ATGGACCAAGGTCCCTACTTTTCGGTCTCTTCGGTTGCCGGACCCGGCGTGAAGAGGGGAAGCTCACTGGCGATCTGAAGATCGACGAGCATGTTCACCGCGTTTTCAATCTGGATGAACCTGGCCGCGGTGACCGGAGCGGTCGCCTTGGCGATTTTCTTGGAGGTTTTCTCCAACAGGCTGAGTTGATCTTTCTTCTGGCTGAACCAAATCTTCATCAGTTCGCTGGCCTTATCTCCGGTCATGTTTTCGTAGTTCGCCGCGAAATCCTTGATCATGGCGATACGCTTGTCACCGATCTCCATATACTTGACCTGATATTCCCGGTAGATGGGCCAGAATACTTCACCCTGCTCATCGGTCAGCGCCATGGCCTCGGTCATGACCGCCAATTTGTTGGTCCTCAGATCCTGGCGCATAAGCTCCATGTACTGCTCATTTTGAGTCTGGGCCTGTGTGGGGCCGGCCGCGGCAAGCACGCCGACGACCAGAAAAAGGCCGACCAGCAGGGTCGTGGCTGAATGGACGGTCATTCGTTTGCAATTCATGGATTTCTCTCTCTTTGAAAATGGGATTAATTGGCTCGTTTATACCAATCGGCTAGCAAGTCTATGCATTCCCTCCCCGGAGGTCAAGCCAAGGTCACAATATCCGTAACCGCTGCACAGGAATGGCGAATAAAACAGGAGCGGCCCCGCAGGGCCGCTCTCAAGCAGCGACTGCTGAAGAGATCCCGGAGAATCCTACTTCACCAGAGTCATCTTTTGGATTTTGACATCACCGCCGGTCCGGGCCTCGTAGAAGTAGACACCGGAAGAAACGCTGGAGCCCTGGTTGTTGGTGCCGTCCCAAACGATAATCTGGTCCGCGCCGGCGGGCCGGGTGCCATCGACCAGGGTCTTGACCAACTGTCCGCGCACGTTGTAGACGCTAAGCTCCAGATGACCGGCCTCGGGCATCGAATACTTGATCGTCGTGCTCGGGTTGAAGGGGTTCGGGTAATTGCTGGTCTCAAACGCGACCCCGGGCGGGGTGGCCGGAGACGGGAGGCCACGGTTTATTTGACCGAAGTAATCCAGGACATTCGACAGTAACCGGACACGGGCCGGATAGTGGCTGCCAGGAAGGCTGGGATCCGTGTAAACGTACATCAGATCGTAGGGCAGCGAGATGACCCTACTGGTCTGAGCCGTACCAACACCGACGTTCAGCGTGGCAGCCGAGAAGGAGTACCCAGTACCAAGGGGATCTACGAATTCCGCGATACGCTGACTGGTACCGGCCGGTACCACAACACCATCGAAGGTGTTGATGCCAGGGCAGCCGCCGTAGACGATCCAGCTAGGCGTGTTGAACACCGGGTTGACAGGAGGAGCAGGGCTAGGCACGGCCTGCGGAGCGGTCTGGCTGCCGATGAACGGATTGACGTTGTGGGTCATCACGGTGACTCCCAAGTTGGCGCCGACGAAGGCCAGGGCTGCGCCACCGGACGCCGACATATCGCTGGCCAGGTTATCACCAGTCAAGAAGATGTCCTTGAGTCCAAAGTCGAGCCAGCCATTCAGTGTCCCGACGTCGCCGGGGTCGCCGACGAAGACGCCGTTGGAAATGGTTTTCACAGCCAGGTCACCACAGGTGTAGATGATCTCGTCGTAGCCCTCCAGCACGATGCTGGTGGCACGACCGCCGATACCGTTATCGTCGCCGGAGCTGGGATCGTTGACGTGGTACACGTCGTAGTCCAATCCCACCCGCAGGCCGAGGTTGTTCAGAGCGGTATACCATTTGTTCTCCCCGCCATGAGCACCGAAGTCATTGATGAACAGGATAGACGTCTGCCAGTAGCCTCCACCCCCATCAGAATAGATGCTCGGCAGGGCATGGAACACAAAGGTCGAATTGTAGCCCATGGGGTCGCCGAAACCGGTGCTGAAACCGGTTGTGTCGGCGGGCATCAGCACTGTCTGAGAGTAGTTCCCGTCGAAGTCCGTCGCGGAGATGTAGTAGTGCAGCACATCGCCCGGGAACAGGAAGCCCGTGTCGGGCAGGTCGAAGGCCCACTTGCCGGAAGTCGGATGAATGATGCCGCCGTGGGCGGCCGGCATACCGGTCACAAAACCCTGGTCCGGCAGACCCGTTGTACGGTGCGGATCAAAGGTTGGGTTGCGATCCAGGATGTAGTGCAGTTTGGGAAGATCGACCAAGTCGGCGCCGGTCCGGACCGTAACTATGGTGGCGACTATGGAGTCACCCGGAGTAATCTGCGGGACCCCGACTGACTCGATATTGTGCGCCATGTCGAAGCGCACACTGTGCGAGCCTGGATCCAACATGTTGATCAATCCACTGGCGGGGAAGTTGTCCTGGGCCAGGTCAAGCTCGTGAGCGGATATGTACGGGCCGGGGTAGGGAAAGATCTTGACGGTCACGTTGTCGAAGTAGGGAGCCGGGGTACCATCGGCACCGGTAAAGCCCCAGAACCAACCAATCTGGTAGACGGACAGCCGCACTTGGACCTGGTCGCGTCCGGGGTTCATCAGGTCAGTCACGTCGTCGCCCTCACGGATGTATTCCGGGCCACCGACATAAGGGACGTTGCGATCCAGCCAGGGCATTTGGGTGATGTCCTGGACAGGGCCGTGGGATCCATCGACATCTGCGGAGCGGACACTCCAGTTGTAGACTATTCCGGGAGAGTCAGGGGACAGCTCCTCGTGGCGATAGACTGAAAAAGTAAGGATGATGCCGTCGTAGAGATCCGAACAATCCTTGGCCTGAGGCCAGTTCATCACAGGCGAATCGATCGCGTTATGGATGTACTCCTCCGGGCCGACCAGACCACCGGTGTTGTTCACGATGTAGCCACCCGGCCCGTAGCACCATGTGTCGCAATAGGTCCCGCCTGTGCCGGGCACGACTATGTTGTCATCGATGAAAATGACCTGCCAAGTGTCGTTGTCGAGACAAGGATCACCGTCATCGAGGCCACGCCAGCGTTGGGCGTAGTCGCCGACACCGAAGGGAACCATGACCTGCCAATTGGGGCCAAAGTCGGCGGGATCGCCACCGTGCTCGAAGTCCTCGAAGTAGTCGTTGTCGTGGACGCCGTTGACGATACGGACGTTAATGTCGTCAACCTGGCAACCGCCGGCGGACGGGTAGCCACAGTCCTCGTCGGACAGGACGCTGTCGGACCTGAAGCGCCAATAAATCACGACGTCCGTGCCGTCCACATAATTCTCTGGCAGGTAGGTAACCGATTCGTTGACCGCCACGGTGCCCGTGCCATCCCAGCTCTGCATGTCGGCGTAGGTCTGGTCCTGATACATGTAGCTCAGGTGGGTGAAATCGTACCCCAGCTCGGAATCATGGAGCAGAGTGGCCGTGACGGTCACCGTGGAGGGGTTGCCGGGATCAGGCACTTCTTGACGGAATTCGATGAGATCGTGCCAGTTGTCACCGTAGCCGCCATCAGGATCATTACCCCCGCAGGACGCGATGTCGATGTCGCCGCACCATGCCGCGTAGTTCTCGGAGTTGGGCTGGTTGTACTGGCTGACATTCCAGTGAGGCTCTGAAGACACTGTGAGGTCGCAATGGGTCCAGCCGTTCCAGCCTTCCTCGAAGTCGCCGTCGTAGTAAGGCTCGACGCCGTGGCAGGGGCCATCATTTGCGGTGTTGGTCGGGTCGTCGGAGGCGGCCATCAGGTTGATGGTGTCACTTCCGGCTTTTTCGAAATTGACGCTGCCACCGTGAATAATTGAGTTGCCCCTGGACATCCGCGGAAATTCCCCGGCGAACGAACTGAGAGCAAAAATCAAGATCAGCGAGAGACAAGCAAACACTGTGAATTTCTTCATTATTTTCCCCCTTGGTCGACTCTGCGGTAACTCCCGCCCCTTGATGGCGTCCACACCTCATACATGGTCAATGAACGGTTACTGCACGTAAGCGACGTCGTGCAGGGATTTTCCGACACCTCAAGGGTCTGCAATTTTTTGCTGCCAAGCACTGGATGATTATAGCAAAAGTAGCGAATCGCGTCAATACAGGGCGATTTAGTGGGATATTGCGATCCCCCCCGCTATATTTCCGTGTCGCCGATTTCCGGGATTGGGGCCTGTTCAATCCTGACCATCTCGCCAGGAAAAACACATTAACCCGGATTAAACGTGATTGCGCAGCATCAATTCCCCATGGCGGGGATGGAGATAGGTCTGGCCGGCGATGCCGGCCACCGGGTGAATTTCGCTTAAGTGGCCGAGCAGGGTCAAAGGAACCGCCAGGGGGACCAAGCCGGAGCGGTACTCTTTGATCAAGCGGACCAACCGGGCCTGTTCCGGGGCCGCGAGATGGGCACGCAGGCATTGCGCCAGGCTCCGCATGGCCTTGGTGTGCCTTGCAGCGGTCGCCTTGACCGCCATGGCCTCCATGAACCCGGCCATGTAGAGCGCCTTGAACTCGCCGTGCGGACGCCGGCCAATCTCCGTCACCAGTTTTTCCAACTGCTTGAGATGCTTCGGGCTGTGGGCCATCAGCAGATATTTTTCCCGGCCGTGGGAATCCGTCACCGCGCCGGGCTTCCAGCGCCCGGCGAAGACATTCTTGAGCCGGTGGTAGGCGAACACCCGTTCCAGGAAGTTCTCCCGCAGAACCGGATCCTCCAGGCGCCCCTCCTCCTCCAGCGGCGCCAGGGGGTTCTTGCGCCCGAACTCCCGGGCGAACAGGCCGCGGCCGGAATCTCCCGGATGACCCTTATCGTCGAAGATCTCGACCCCGAACACTCCGCAGCTGGGGGAATTCCTCTTGAAGACGAACCCGCACAGGTCCTCGCCCTTCAGCTCCCGCACCCTGGCCCGTGACCAGCGATTCATTTTCGCGGTCCAGTCACGTCCCGTTTCCGAAGCGATCATCCGTGGCGCAGCGGCCCGGCCCTCCAGACGCACGGTCTCCCGCGGCGTGCCCATGCCTACCTCCACCTCGGGGCAGACCTTCACCAGGGTGAAGAAACGGGCGAGAGTCTCCACCAAGTAGGGATATAATCTATGTCCCCCGTCGTACCTGACCTCGTCGCCCAGCAGGCAGGCGCTGACGCCCAATCTGATTTCATCAGCGTCATGAGCGGCATGCATGGAAGCACCTATCTGATCAGCAGAGGCGCGATCACCACGCTGATCACCGCCATCAGCTTGATCAGGATGTTCAGGCTGGGACCAGCGGTGTCCTTGAAGGGATCACCCACCGTGTCGCCCACCACGGCCGCCTTGTGGGCATCGCTGCCCTTGCCGCCGA
>CBDUYZ010000193.1:0-5316 GCA_965371575.1 uncultured bacterium | reverse complement strand
TTACGAGTGACAGGACGGGTACCCCTCAGTTATCGCTCACCGACAGCGAGGGCGCAGGCAGGCGCCGATTGACTTTCGAGGGCCGGTACAACGACTCAGCGGTGTGGTCCCCTAACGGGGACAAGATCGTGTACGCTACGCGGGTGGGGAACTACACCCAGATAGTGGTCATGAATTCCACCGGCGAGGACAGACGGGTCCTGACCGACGGCCGGTGGCGGAACAGCGAGGATCCTAGCTGGGCTCCTGACGGCCGGCACCTCGTATTCGCCTCGGACCGCAGCGGGGTCTTCAAGCTTTATGTTTACGATGTCGTGGAAGATAAATTTCGTCAGTTGACGTTCGGGAACGATCCGGACATTACCCCAGCCTGGTCCCAATAGGGACAGGCAGCTTTCATCATTACAAGGAGTGTAGAGGCATGAACAGAGGATGGATTTCCCGCAGTGTGTTGCTGGCCATGGGCCTGGTGCTCGTCGTGGCCCTGGTTTCCCTGGCCGGCTGCGGCAAGAAGGCCGAAGTCGAAACAGATCCCGCCGCCGGCGCAGGCGAGACCGCCGAGGAACTTCCCCCCCCCGTGGTGCCGGAGGAGACCGATATCGAGGTCGCTGAAGGGCCCGACTACCCCAACCTGGATCCCATCGACTACGGTGTGGGTGATGTCTACTTCGCCTTTGACCAGTACGACCTGGACGACGAGAGCATGGGCCGTTTGTCCGGCAACGCCCGGATCCTGAAGGAAGCCGGCGTCGTCATTCTCATTTCCGGTCACTGCGACGAGCGGGGCACCATCGAATACAACCTCGCGCTGGGCGAGAAGCGCGCCCGGGCCGTGCGTGACTACCTGGTCAGTCTCGGGGTTCCGGCCGGGCAGTTGAAGATCACCAGCTACGGGGAAAGTAAACCTTTCGACATGGGCGGCGACGAGGAAGCCTGGGCCATGAACCGGCGCGCGCATTTCGAACGCCCATAGGGACGGCTCATCATGTGGAATTCACCCCAGGAACTCCGGCGGTATCTCGGTACCGCCGGAATGATGGTGTTGGGTGCGATGGTCATCGGCGTGGTTGCTGGCTGCGCGCCCCAGCTGGACCGCATCGAGGTCTCGGTCCAGAAAAACCGGGATGAAATATCGCGTCTGCAGACCGAGAACATGAAAATTCTCCAGGAGGTGCAGGCCCTTGGCCAGCTGTTGAGGATGGACCGTAACGCCGGTGATGAATCCTCTGCCATGCGTCTGACCAAGCTCTCGCAGGTGTCGACACGCCTGGACCAGTTGATGCTTAAGCTGGATGACAACGCCGAATACATGCGGGACGTTTCGGCACGGGTGGACCTGCTGGCCACCCGCCAGGGGATTCCCACCCTGGGGGAATACAAACCTCCCGCGGCAACCAGCGTGGGGACCGAGACCCTGCCGGAGGAAGGTCGCTCCATCTTCGAAATGGCCGAACTGGACCGCAACCGGGGCAACATCGCCCTGGCCAAATCCGGGTTCGAGGAATTCCTCTCCAAGTACGGTAATTCCGAACTGTCCGACGATGCCATCTACTGGCTGGGGGATCTATCCTACGGCGAGGGTGAGTATACGGCTGCTTTGGCTTATTTTGAAGATATGCTGGACCGGTTCCCCGCCAGCGAAAGGGCCGCGGCCGCGCTGTACAAGGGTCGGGCCTGCCTGCTGAATCTCGGCCGCAAGGACGAGGCTTGGGACATGGGCGGGGCCCTGGTGGAAAAGTATCCTGACTCCACCGAGGCCGCCCTGTTGCAGGCGGAAACCGGGGGAGAATGACCTCGCGCGGTCTGTGGTCCGCGCACGGCAAGGAGTTGGAGAGGTGCCGAAGTTTCCCGTTCTGAAAATGGCCCGCGGGCTGTCGCAGGTGTTTCGTCCCATCGAAGTGACCAACATCGACGACGATTACCACGCCTTCATCGTGCGGTACAGCGGAGACTATATGTTCCATACCCACGACAAGGATGAATTCGTCTACATCCTAGAGGGTTCCCTGGTCGTGGAGATGGAGGGACGGGAGGTGGAGGTTCGCCAGGGTGAGGCCTTCCTGATACCCGCCGGCACCTCGCACCGCCCCCGCTGCAGGAACATGGCCCTCGGCCTGGTGGTCGAGACACACGGCCTGCAGAAGCAGATGGATCCCGAGGTCTGATCAACCCAGCCTGTGACGAAAAGGGCGGCCTGCGGGCCGCCCTTTTTTGTGTAAACGTCTTTGTGTTGTCGACCAAGCGGACGGTAAATTTCAAAGGGGTGAGGCGCCCTGGCTGAGCATTTTTTCGATCCAGAGCACATCTCCACGGCTGCCGATGTACAGCGGCACCCGCATGTGGAGATCGTCCGGGACGATGTCCAGGATGGACCGGGACCCGTCACTGGCGTAACCGCCGGCGTTCTCGACGACCATCGCCAGGGGAGCGGCCTCGCACATCAGGCGCAGCTTGCCGCGGGGATGGCCGGTCGTCGGTGGATAGAGGAAGACCCCGCCGTATAGCAGGTTGCGGTGGAAGTCCGCCACCAGGGAGCCGATGTACCGCGAAGACATGTCGGCGCCGTTGGTGGGGGCGTCCTGGCGGGTGGTGCCCTTCGTGTCCCGTCCGTATTTCAGCTGTCGCACGACCTCCCGCACCTCCGGGCTCCACTTCGGCTCGTAGGCCTCGTTCACCGAATAGATCCTGCCGCTGAAGGGGGTCGTGATGTTTTCGTGGCTGAGCAGGAATTCCCCGATGGCCGGGTCGAGCGTGAAGCCGTGGACCCCGTTGCCGGCCGTGTACACGAACATGGTGCTGGACCCGTAGATGATGTACCCGGCGGCCACGAGCTGGGAGCCGGGCTGGAGCAGGTCGTCCTGGTTGACCTGGGCGAGCCTGGACTTCCTCTTCCAGATGCCGAAGATGGTGCCCACCGAAACGTTGGCGTCAATGTTGGAACTGCCGTCCAAAGGGTCGAATACCACGATGTACTTGCCGGTGCCCTGGCTCGTGTCGGCGAAAACGGGGTCGGCCATCTCCTCGCTGCCCATGATGCAGACCTGGCCCCGGCGGCCCAGACATTTCAAAAAGACGTTGTTGGCGAAGCTGTCCAGTTTCTGGACCTCCTCGCCCTGTACGTTCTGCTCGCCGGTGGCGCCGAGGAGGTTCTCGACCAGGCCGGCCTTGGTGACGTCCCGGCTGACGACCTTGGCGGCGAATGAGATGTCGTTGAGTAGGCTGGTGAAGTCGCCGCTGGCGCTTGGATGCAGACGTTGCAGATCCAGCACATGAGACTCGATTGTCTGCAGGTTCTTGGGAGCCAGAGTCATTTCAGGCCGCCTTGGCGTGGCCCGCCGGTTGGCGGAAGGGGTCTTGTAAATCGGTTTCACTGTCCATTGTAACAGCCTGGGCGATCCCCACAACGATTCTCTTGCTTTGGTCGATTTTGTTTACCATCGTGGCCCCATAAGTGGCCCCATAAACGCATTCGTCACGGTTCGTTTCTGTCCTGTCCGGAAGGAAATGCCATGTCCGAAGCCATGTTCGAAGTTCCGTTTCCCGAGAATGAACCCATTGGCGGTTACCTCGAAGGATCGTCCGAGAAGAAGGAATTGAAGGCTGCGCTCAAGAAGATGGCCTCCGAGAAAATCGACATCCCCATGGTCATCGGGGGCCAGGAGGTGCGCACCGGCAAGCTGGCTGATTGCGTCATGCCCCACAAGCACAGCCACAAGCTGGGCCGGTACCACAAGGGCGGCGAAAAAGAGGTCAAGCTGGCCATCAAGGCGGCCCAGAAGGCCAAGAAGGGCTGGGCAGCGACCCCGTTCCAGCACCGGGCGGCCATCCTGTTGAAGGCGGCCGAATTGCTGGCTGGCCGCTACCGCCAGGTGCTCAACGCCGCGACGATGCTCGGGCAGAGCAAGAACGCCCTGCAGGCCGAGATCGACAGCGCCTGCGAACTGATCGATTTCTGGCGCTACAATCCCCACTATGCGGCCAAGATCCTGAGTGAGCAACCGGACAGCGCCCCGGGCATGTGGAACATGCTGGAACAACGGCCGCTGGACGGTTTCGTGTTCGCGGTGACTCCCTTCAACTTCACCAGCATCGCCGGCAACCTGCCCACGGCGCCGGCCCTGATGGGCAACACCGTGGTCTGGAAACCTGCTTCCAGCTCAGTATTTTCCGGTCATTACATCATGCAGATCCTCAAGGAAGCCGGCCTGCCCGACGGCGTGATCAATTTCGTGCCCGGCAGCGGCGGCCAGATCGGTAATCCGGTCATGGACAGCCCCGATCTGGCCGGTGTCCATTTCACCGGCAGCACCGCCGTGTTCCAGAACATGTGGAAGCAGATCGGCACGAATATCCACAACTACGGCTGCTACCCGCGAATCGTGGGGGAGACCGGCGGCAAGGATTTCGTGTTCGCCCATCCCAGCAGCGATGTGGATGCCCTGGTGACCGCCCTGGTGCGTGGCTCCTTCGAGTACCAGGGCCAGAAATGCAGCGCCGCCAGCCGGGCCTACATCCCGGAGAATCTCTGGAAAGAAGTCCGCAAGAAGCTGCTGGCGGAGATCGCGACCATCGCCATGGGCGACGTGACGGATTTCCGGACCTTCATGGGTGCCGTGATCGACCAGGGCGCTTTCGACAGCATAGAGGGTTTCATCAATCGCACGCGCAAGGCAGCCAAGGGCCGTGCCCGGATCATCGCCGGCGGCAAGTGCGACGATTCCGAGGGATTCTTCATCGAACCCACGGTGATCCTGGCGGACGATCCCATGTACGAGACCATGGTGGAGGAGATCTTCGGCCCGGTGCTGACTATCCACGTGTACAAGGAGAAAGATCTCCTGAAGACTCTGCGCCTGTGCGACAAGTCGTCGGCCTACGCCCTGACCGGAGCCATCTTCGGACAGGACCGGACGGCCCTGATCCAGATGAAGGACGAGCTCGAGGGTACCGCGGGCAACTTCTACATCAACGACAAACCCACCGGCGCGGTGGTCGGGCAGCAGCCCTTCGGCGGCAGCCGGGCCTCCGGGACCAACGACAAGGCGGGCAGCTACCTGAACCTGGTCCGTTGGGTCAGCCCGCGGACGGTGAAGGAAACCTTTGACCCTCCGCGGAAATATCCGTACCCATATATGTCCGCCCGATAAGGATGCTAGGGGAGTAATCCCCTGCCCTGTCGGATGGGTGAGCAAGGGAGGGGCGGCTGGAGAGTCGCCCCTCTATTATTTTGCCCCTGGGAGGAAGGGCATGGGGGATTGGTTTGCGGGGCGGACTCGCGGGCATCCATGCCCTCGAGGCCTCGGGTTCCGGGGGCTC
>CBDUYZ010000192.1:0-5332 GCA_965371575.1 uncultured bacterium | reverse complement strand
CGGTGGAGCGCGCAGCGGCGATTTCGACTGGGAAGTGGTGTGCCTGATTGCCGGGCCGGTCGAAACCGAGCCCATGGACCCGGTGACCATGGCCCGCAACATGCTGGAGAAACCCGGCGGAACCTTTTGTGGATATTCCGCGCACGAGTTCGCCGAGGCGATCTGGTACTGGGCCGCTCGCGCCAGCGCGCATGTCGCCGAGAAAGGAAAGGGCTGACGGAGGGGAGGGGAATTTTCCGGGCTAAGACCTGGTGTGGAGGCGTTGCCGAAGAAGGTCAGGGAAAGTCTGGACGGATGAGTCCCGGCAAAGTGCTGAAATCCCGCTGCAGGTCGCACATCAGGCACGAATGCACCGGCCAGACCAGGACCAGGTCGCCGATAGCCAGATCTCCGCTTATGTCATCAGCCGCCTCGATCACCCCGTGCTCCTGGGAAAGCGAGATGACCGGTGCCGCGGCCAGGATTCGGCCCAATCCGGCCTGACGCCTCCTGGGGGGCAAATCGAGGGTGCCGAGCAGGCCGTAGACCTGCCTGCCGTCATTCACCAGGCTTTCCTTCGAAAGATGAACCGCGCCTCCGTGCACGACGACCTGATTTCGACCCGGGTAGAGGCCGACCACGGGGCAGACTGCTGCCGCGGCCAGCTGTGTTGCGGTGCAAGAGCCGATCTGCAGCTGCATCAGGTCGTAGTATACGAAATTGCCGGGCCGGATCTCGTCGACATCCGTGAATTCCTCGACCGCACTGCAGCAGGGGGTGTCGCCGCAGGACAGGACCAGGTCGGGGCGGTTGCAACGCTCACGGGCGGCGTTCATGCGCATAACCGATTCATCATGGATTGCTTCAATCTGGCCGACGTCCCGCGCTGCGTAGCTGTGACCGCTGTGGGTGAGAAGGCCCGCGGCCTCGGCCGGTCCGTGGCACTGCGCAAGCACGGCGCGCAGTTTCTCGTCGTGGTCCCATGGGATGCCCGTGCGGCCGTAACCCGTGTCGATCTTGAGCCAAACGGCAACCGGAATTCCCAGCTCCGACGCGGCTTTCGCTGCGGCCACTGAATCCACGGTGAGGCCCAGCTTTCCCCGGCGCCGACCCAGATACTCGGCAAGACTGGCGATGCGCGGCAGTTCCAGGGGATTCAGCAGAAAAGCTACCGTGATGTCGGTCCAGCCGCACTCCGCGAACTGCTCGGCCATCTTGACCGAGGAAACCGTTATCCGATCGACGCCTTCGTCGGCGAACCAGCGGCCGACCACCGAGGACTGGTGCGTCTTGAAATGGGGGCGGAAGGCGACGTCCGACCGGCGGGCCTTGTCCGCCATGGCACGGATATTGGCCTGGGCCCGCGCCTCGTCGATTATCACCGCGGGACCGGTCAGGCCCAGGGATTTCAGGTATTCACTGGTTGTCTTGAGCATGTCGTGCAGTCTACCACACCGGGGCCGGTGGGCTCCAGCAGGCTTCGCAATTCGCCACCTCGCGCCAGACAAATGGCCCCTGCCAAAATCTCCCAACTCAACATTGCCAAAATCCCGCCCTTGAGCCATCCTTCGCCACAGGAGGAAGACCATGAAGTGCCCCGTCTGCCGCGTGCCCACGTACGTGGTTGAATTCGAGCAGATCGAGTTGGACCTGTGTCCTGACTGCAAAGGCATCTGGTTCGATCATGGCGAGCTGGATCTTCTGCTCGGTGCGTCCGATGCGTCGGCCCTGGTAGACGCAGAAACGGACGAGCCCAGTCGGCCCTGTCCCCTGTGCCGGCACAAGATGAACAAGGTGAATATCGGACCCGGCCGCCGGGTACTGATCGACAGTTGTCCGGAAGGCTGCGGTATCTGGTTCGACAAGAATGAACTGGCCGACCTGGCCGGCGATCTCAAGGCTGACGGCTGGCATGTCCAGCCGAGCGTACGGGAATTTCTCTGCGGAATGTTCCCCACGAAAGGTGATGAATAATGCTTCCCCTTCTCATACTGCTGGGTTTGATCGTGATCGTGGTCGCGTGGATGGTCGGCATGTACAACGGGCTGGTCGGTCTGCGCAACCAGGTCAAGGAAGGCTGGGCCCAGGTCGACGTGCAGCTCAAGCGGCGTTTCGACCTGATCCCCAACCTCATGGAAACCGTCAAGGGCTACATGTCACACGAAAGGGAGACCCTCGAGGCGGTGACCCAGGCCCGGGCCGCCATCTCAGGCTCCGGTGGGATCCCCGAACGCATGCTGGCGGAAGGCGGGCTGACCGCCGCGCTTGGTCGCCTGTTCGCGGTCTCCGAGAGTTATCCCGACCTGAAGGCCAGCACGAACTTCCTGTCCCTGCAGGAGGAGCTGGCCAGCACCGAGAACAAGATCAGTTTCGCGCGGCAGTTCTACAACGAGACCGTCATGCGCATGAACAACAAGGTGCAGATGTTCCCGAGCAACATCATCGCGGGCATGTTCAACTTCACGGCAGAGACCTTCTTCGAGGTCGAGGACGAAGCAGAGCGCGAGGCCCCCAAGGTGGACTTCAGCTGACATGTGGGAGCAGATAGCAGCCAACCGGCGCAAGTCCGTCATCCTGGTGTTTTTCACCGCCCTGCTGCTGGTGGCTCTCGGCTGGTTCGGCGGCGAATACTTCTGGGGTCGGGGCGGCGGGCCGACCGGCGTGGTCATTGCCGTGGTGGTGTGGTTCTTCATGACCCTGACCGCCTGGTTCCAGGGCGATAACGTCATGCTGTCGATTTCGGGCGCAAAGAAGATCGAGAAGAAGGACCTGCCGATCCTGTTCAACGTCGTCGAGGAGATGACCCTGGCGGCCGGGCTGCCCAAGATGCCGGCCGTCTACGTCATCGACGATGCGGCGCCCAACGCTTTCGCCACCGGGCGACGGGCCGAAGCCGCTTCCGTGGCGGTGACCAGCGGGCTGCTCAAGCGGCTCAGCCGCGACGAACTGCAGGGTGTGATAGCCCACGAGATGGCCCACATCCGTAACCGGGACATCCAGCTGATGCTCTTCGCCGGCGTCCTGGCCGGGGCGATCGTGATCCTGGCGGAGGTCGGCCTGCGCGGCATGTGGTTCGGGGGCGGGCGCAGCCGGTCCCGGCGCGATGGCGGGCAGGACGGATCGGGTATCATTGCGATCGTGGCCATCGTGCTGATGATCCTCGCGCCCCTCCTGGCCCAACTGATCTACTTCGCCGTATCGCGCAAGCGCGAATACCTGGCGGATGCCTCGGCCGCCACGTTCACCCGCTATCCCGAAGGTCTGGCTGCGGCGCTGGAAAAGATCAGCCGCGCTCCCGACAAGCTGGGCGGGGCGACCAGCGCTACGGCGCCCATGTACATCATCAACCCTCTCAAAAGGGTTGACCACATGGCGGCCAACGCGACGAGCACACATCCGCCCATCGACGAACGGATCCGCATCCTGCGCTCCATGGGATCCGGAAGTTTCGCCGACTACGACCGCAGCTACATGAAGGTGAAAGGCGCCAGGAAAGGCGTGATTCCAGGTTCAGCGCTCAAGGATGACGGTTCCGGGACGGCGGCCGCGGGCCCGGCTCCGGCCCGTGAGCGGGTGTCTGCCTCGCAGCGCGAGAGCGCACGCCAGGTGGACGATTTCTTCTACCGCCGGGACGGCTACCGGCGTATCGAGTGCGGCTGCGGCACCGTCCTGAAGATTCCGCCGGATTTCAAAGCGCCCATGGCAAATTGCCCGCGATGCGATGCGGCGCACAAGTTGCAGTAGCGTGGCAGCTCACGCATTCAAAAACAGAAAGAAGGCCTGATCATGTGGGATGTCGTGGGAATCGTCGCCGCCGTGGTAGTGATCCTTCTATTGCTCCAACTGCTGGATGCAACGGAATTGTTGAAGGGGCGCCTCCGCGGAGGCAAATCTTCCAGGGATCTCGAGGGACGTGTGGCTGACCTGGAAAAGCGGCTGGAAGCGGTCGAGAAAAGAGTCTAGGCCTCGTCCAGGGACACCGCCGCCACCCAGCCCGCCTCGTAGAGATATCGGTACAGATGCTCCACCGGTTTCGGAAACCTGATGTTCTCGGCCGTGACCAACCCTTCGGTCGGCACCACGACCTCGGCCCCTGTCTCGAAGCCGTCGGGCAATGCGGCCCGGTAAGCCTCTACCGGCATTGAGTAGATGTGGATCTTCACCCGGCCCGCCAGGAGTTTCCCCAGGGCTTCCAGCAAGCCACCCATGAGATTCTTGTACTGGGCGTCGTGAAGGATCTGCACCCAGGTTGATACCCCGAACACGAATCGCATGGGCTCGGCCGTGTACCGTCGCAGGTACTCGGTCAGGTGATAGACCTCGGGAAAGCGGCTCAACAGGATTGGTTGACGGAGGGACGTGAGTCTGCCCAGACGGCGCAGGGTCTCCGCCTCGTCCGGGGCCTCCAGACCGGCCACCGGGTTCACCGACAGCTCCGGCAGCAGGACCGGATCCCGCTCGCAATCTTCCTCCTGCTGAAGGCGCCGCAATGATTCCTCCAGCATCTGCCGGTGGTAGGGGAAGGTGCCCATGAACATGCCTCGCTCGAGCACCAGCGGACGCTTGCGGAGGACGTCGGAGGGCTGGACCAGGGTCCCGTCCGCGCTGAGCATCACGGCCTGGCCCAGGCCCGCCCGCACGAGCTTGGTGCCCAGGACGTAGGCGTCGTTGGTGCCGTGTTCCGGGCCCCGCGCCTCGATCACGTCGACCTCGATCCGGTCCAGGCTCAACTCGTCCACAAGCGACGCGAAAAACCCGTCCGTGTCCTTGGGACCGAGCAGCGCCGTGTAGAGCAGATTCACGCCCAGGATACCCAGCGCTTCCTGCTGGAGGCTGTTCGATGTGTCCCGCATGTTGATGTGGAGCAGCAGTTCGTTGGGTTCACCTTGCGGCTCCATCTGGTAACGCAGTCCCAGCCAGCCGTGGCACTCGTTGGTGCCCTGGTAGTTGCGCGCCGAGACGGAGTTTGCAAACACGAAGAAGTTTGTTTCGGCGCCACGCTTTTCGTCGAGCCGCTGGATGAGCAGGGCATATTCGTGATCCAGCATGGCCAGGATGCGTTCGCGGGAGACATAGCGGCTGCCCTCGCCGTAGATATCGTCGCTGAATTTCATGTCGTAGGCGGACATGGTCTTGGCCACGGTGCCGGCCGCCCCGCCCACGTGCAGGAACCAGCGCGCCACCTCCTGCCCGGCACCGATCTCGGCGAAGGTGCCATAGAAACGGGGATCCAGATTTACCTGGAGGGCACGATTGTGTGTGTCAAGGTTTTCAGACATGATCCAGCTCCAGAATCAACGTGTTTGGGGGCGGTTTCATGGGCTATGGAAATACAGCATAAAGACGATAGGGC
>CBDUYZ010000191.1:0-5335 GCA_965371575.1 uncultured bacterium | reverse complement strand
GATCCTCCACCGAATACATGTCCAGCTGGCTGATGAGGATGCCCTTGCGCGCCCACTGCAGCGGGAACAGGTCGGTCAGCGGACGGCCGGCGATGACCACCCCGCCGGCGTGGATGCCCAGGTGCCGCGGCCGCCGGTGCAACTGCCGGTCGCCGTCGCCGCGGGCCTTGGCCGCCTCGCGAAAGCCCGAGCGCAAGCTGAAGCGGTTGATGTTGCAGATCATCGCCGTGCGGTCGCGCCCGTAGCGGTCGTAGACGTACTCGAGCACCCGGTCGCGGTCCTGCCAACCGAAATCCAGGTCGATGTCGGGCGGTGTCAGCCGTTCGGGATTCAAAAAGCGCTGGAAATACAGATCGTGTGCCAGGGGGTCGACGTGGGTGATGCCCAGCAGGTAACTGACCAGCGAGTTGGCCGCCGAGCCGCGGCCCAGCGTCGGCATGCCGTGGCCGCCGGCGAAGCGCACGATGTCCCACACGATCAGGAAATAGCCGGCGAACCCCAGCTTTTCGACCACGGCGATCTCTTCCTGCAGGCGGGCCATGGCCCGGCCGGTGACCTGCCGGTAGCGTTTCTGCAGCCCGTCGAAGCAGAGTTTCCACAGGTACGACTCGGTCGTTTCGCCGGGGGGCAGGGGGAATTCGGGATACCGCCACCGACCCAGCTTGTGCTGGAAGCGGCACTGTTCGGCGATGGCCGCGCTTTCGCGGCAGGCACGGGGGAATTCGTCCAGCAGTTCGTGCATCAGGGTCGCGGGCTTGAGCCAGGAGCCGACCGGCGCGCACCTGTCGACAGGCACCGTTTCGACCGTGGTCAGGGTGCGTATGCTCGACATCAGCTTCTGGCGTTCCAGATCCTCGGGCACCGCGGCGAAGACGTCGCCGCCGGCGACCACCGGTACATGGTGCGCGGCGGCCCATCCGTCCAGTTCGCGCAGCCGTCGGTACACCGGGCCGAGTTCGCCTCCCACCGTCGGCAACAGGACACGTAACGAACCGCGGGTGAAACCCATCAGGTCCGTGCATCCGTTCGGGTCGGCGTCCTTATGGGCGGCCCGGCTGACGGCTTCCAGCACCGGGAACGAATCGGTCAGGCAGAACAGGCCGCCGCCCTCGGCGCCGAGAAACGGCGGCAGTTCGCGCAGCAGGCGGAAATCGCTCCGCACCTGCCGCATCGTGGTCAGCCGGCAGATGGCCGCGTAACCGCTCTCGTCGCGAGCCAGCAGCACGGCGCGGGGGCGGCCCGGCTCGAGCGGACCTGCGACCAGACGCCCCGGATCGGCGTCGACCGGCCGGTCGTCGGTGATCTCGACCCCGTGGATCGCCCGCAGGCCCGCCTTTGCGCACTCCTTCTGGAATTCGACGGTGCCGTACATGGCGTTCAGGTCGGTCAGGGCCAGGGCCGGAAAACCGAGGTCCGCCGCGCGTGCGACCAGTTCAGCGGGCGAATTGGCGCCGCAGAGCAGGGAGTAGTGGCTGTGTACATGCAGGTGGATCATGGGGGACACGGTAGGCGAAAAGAAAGCGAAAGTCAACGGTTGTGAGGCTTCATGGCTGAGCCGGATCGAGTTCGCCCTGATGCCTGCGGCGGTCCATACCGCGGCCGAGACCGGCGGACAGCGGTTTTTCCGCTAATGTTCGGTTGTTTTGCTGCCGATAACCTAATGAGAAGGACATTGAGGTTCTCGACACGGACAGACCGCCGTGCTGAACAGCCGGACCTGCGAATTCGGCTGTTTCCTGCCGCGCCAGAGTCTGTAGTAGGGCTGGAGCGTGGAATTCATGGATTGCGACTATCGGGTCAAATCGGTATGTCCTCCGTGGATGGGGAAAGAAACTAGTCCCGGAAACCGGACGGGATCACCTGGCCGGAACCCCGCGGACACAATAGGGAGATACTAGAACAATGGAACGTATCGAAGTGAGTCAACACGTTGCGCGGTTGTTCGCGCCGGTGCTGGTCGTCCTGGCTCTCAGCGCCCTTTTCCCAGTGATTTCCGTAGGCCAGCCCGGCCCCGGGGTCGGTGGCGATGACCCACCGGATCCCGCGGACCAGGTTTGCGAGGTGCCGCTCGCCGTCGAGCAGAATCTGCTCGGGGCCAACCTGATGTTCCTGGTCGACAACTCCACTTCCATGAACGCGGCGGTCTATCATGCGGGCTACGATCCGGATACGGTCTACACCGGTAAATTCACCACGGATTCGACCTATTACATAGCTGCGGACGGATTTCGGGCACCCGTGGACTTCGACATTACCTGGCCGGGAACCCCGCTGGCCTATCTCGTCGCTTCGGATACGCCCGAGAACGGCCTGTACTCCGGCAACTATCTGAACTGGGTCTACGAGCACGCAACGGACGAGCAACGCGACGCTATTCCCCGCATAACCCGCATCCAGAACCTGAAGGTGATTCTTACTGATCTGATCTATCGCTCCGAGCGGCTGAATCTCGGCCTGACGGTGTTCTTCCCCAACGGCGACGGCGGCAACATCCTGGCTTACTGCGAGGGGAACAACGCGATGTCCCTGGCCGCGGCGATCAGCCAGATGGTGGCCAATGCCCACACCCAGCTGGGCGAGGCCATGGAATCCATCATGGACTACTACATCAATGGAGGCGACAACAACAAGCCCTCCATAGAAAGTCCCTGCCAGTACAACTTCATCGTGGTGGTGACCGACGGCATGCCCACCATGGACCTGAACGTCAGTCCCTATCTGCAGGACGCCGACGGCGACGGGATGGACCCGGGGGACTGCGTGAGCCTCGGCACCCCCTACGACAACTCGATGGACTGCAGCGACTACTTCGACGACGTGGCCTACTACATGGCCCACGAAGATCTGCGGGATGACATGGAAGGCGATCAGGTGGTATACACCTACGTGGTGGGCTTCCATGAGGACAACCGCCTTCTGCAGGATGCGGCGGACAACGGATTGGGGTTGTTCTTCCACGCCACGAACTCGAGCGAACTGGCCATGAGTATCGAGTACGCAGTGCAGGATATCCTGCGCCGGATTTCGGCGGGTTCGGCGGTGGCCGTGGTCTCGACCGAGTCGGGCACGAACAACAAGCTGTATCGCGGCAAGTACATGCCCATGGATTGGATAGGATACATTGAATGCTTTAACCTGCCCTACAGCGACGGCGACGTGCCGGCCTGGGAGGCCGGCACGTTGTTGGCTGAGCAGGGTGCCGCTTCGCGGCAGATCATCACCGCCCTGGGCGGGAATTCCTACGACTTCGTCGAAGGCTCTGCATCAAACCTGCGCGTGGCGATGGATGTGCCCACGGACGAAGAGGCCGCTGACCTGATCTCCTGGGTTCGCGGCAACGACGTGGCAGGACTGCGTGACCGGGAGGGATGGATCCTGGGCGATGCCATCAATTCCACACCCGTGGTGGTGGGAGCGCCGGCCGACTTCGTCACCGAGGAATCCTACGATGCTTTCCGTGTGGCCCACGAGAACCGCCGGGGTATGGTCTATGTGGGCGTCAACGACGGGATGCTGCACGCCTTCGATGCGGAAGACGGCAGCGAGGTCTGGGCCTTCGTGCCCGAATTCGCCCTTCCGAAATTCCAGGTGATGGCGGACTCCTTCTACTGCCACACCTATACCTGCGATCAGACAGTCACCGTGAAAGATCTGCAGGTAAGCGGCGTCTGGAAGACCATTCTGGCTGCGGGCGGCCGCGAGGGCGGCTCGAGCATCTTCGCGCTGGACATCACTGATGCCGACTCGCCGGAGGTTCTGTGGCAGAACGACCTGCCCAACGGGAAATCCTTCCATTCGCAGCTGAGCCTGAACAACATTGGCGGTTCGCCCACGGCCCTGGTGGGCAGCGGTCTGGACACGGAGTTCATGGAGTCCTGGCTCTACGCCTACGAGGTGGATACCGGCGACCTGTCGGGATCCATCTTGTTGAGTTCGAACTCAGGTCGGGTTGCAGCTCAGCAAATGGATCGGAACAAGACATCCCGACCCGAGGTGGTGGACATAAACATGGACGGAATGGCCGATCTGGCCTACCTCGCGGATCTGGATGGAAGCATCTGGCGGATCGATTTCCAGAACACGCCCAACCCGGGGTCCTGGGACGTTACGAAGCTGTATCAAGGCAGTGAGGCGATTACGGCCAACCCGGTGGCGGCTCTTGGCCCCAACGGCGACATTTATATCTTCTTCGGGACCGGCGCCTACCTGGAAGTGGATGACATGTTGACCCTCGAGCAGAACCGGTTCGTGTGTGTGTTCGACAAGCACGATGGTTTGACCGTCGGTGCCGGCGATCTGGTGGATCAGACCACTGTGATCAGTCCGATCGACGCTGCCCGGGGTTGGTACGTGCAACTCTGGAACGAATTGGGTGAACGGGTGACCGGACAGGCGGTGGTGATCGCCGAGACCGTGGTGTTCACCGCGTTCAAACCCTCCGATGATCCCTGTGTGGCGGGGGGGCAATCGTGGCTGTATCAGCTGGCCTACGATACCGGCGGCTTCGCCCCGGAGGTGGACGACAGCCAGGACCTGACATCCAGGTCGGTCTTCATAGGAGAGGGCATTGCTTCCCATCCGGTTATCGATCTGATCCAGGGGAAAGCGGTGGTCCAGTCCAGCGACTCGAGCATTGCGGTGGAAAATGTGGCTTCGCCCGTAGTGTGGCTGACGGTTCGCTCCTGGCAGGAGGTCTATAAAAACGTGGAAGCGTCCCCTGACACCACCGCCGGAGACATCCAATAAACCCGCGGAAAGAATTCGGGAGGAAGAAAAATGAAACGAATAGCAACAATCCTGCTGACCCTGCTGGTGCTCCTGGCCACCGTGGCGGTCGGAGACGCGGGTGCCGGGTGGCTGAACAAGGACAAGAAGCAGGCCCGGGAGATGAAGGTCCAGCGCTTCGACAGGATGCCGACCATGGCGGTCTACAAGGGCACCCTGAATCTGGGTACGGGCGGCCAGTGGATGCTGGAAGAAACGCCTTTGGGCTTCGCTCCGGAGTGCACCGTCACCAAGGACGGAGTGCTCGGCGCCGATCTCCGCAGCGGCGACAGCGTGATCCTGATGGGCAACAAGTCCGGCGACGTGATCCTGGCCTGGCAGGTGGTGGTCCAGAAGACGGACCAGGCAAGCCCGGGAATGGTCCGGAAGAACCCTTCGGTGGTCTGGAGCAAATCGGACCCGACGGTGGGCGAGGGCGGTCCGGCCGAGTACTGACCCGGATTCGTCATAACTGAATAATAGGCCGGGTTCCTTCGTGGGACCCGGCCTTTGCTGTTTCGTGCGCCAGGCATGGCGCGTAGCGCCTTGACTGGCGCTGTTCCGGCCACTG
>CBDUYZ010000190.1:0-5344 GCA_965371575.1 uncultured bacterium | reverse complement strand
CACGGCGAAGTGGAGACCCCTGTTGTCGCGGGCGTCTACCCGGTCACGATCTCGGAGGAGATGCTGACCGGGTTGCAGATCGTATCCCAGATGGGAGAATGTTCGTTCACGTAGTTGTGCAGCTCGTCGAGCTTTTCCTGTGGGGCGTCGGATTTGACGAAGGTCTTGATGCTCAGGTTGCTGAGCCCGGCCCGCTTGTCCCCGATGTTCATGAAGCCCTCGAGACTGCCGTTGCCCGTGATTTCAAAGGACAGTTCGTCCAGATCGATTCCCATGGCCGCTGCGTTGGCCGCATAGCCGACCGTCAGACAGGCCGCCAGGGAACTGATGAGCGTTTCGGCGGGGCTGATGCCCGCGTCACCACCGAGGATCTCTAGGGGTTCATCGGTGTTGATGGTATGGCTCTGCTTTCGGCTGCCGGCTTCCTTGCCCACCACGAAACCGCCGGTGGTGTGCCGGGCCTTGAAACCGTTTTCCCACTTGGAACGGACGGAGAAAGTGAGTTTTCCGTTCTCGGGATCGGATTTGACGGCCTCAATGGAGGTCATGAGATCGTCGAGATTGACGCCGTTTTTTATCGTTGCCTGTGCCATGATATTTCCCCTCGCTTTGATTTAACACTGAGTCGCATCCCGCAATCAGGCGGGTGCTCATAAAATCATAGTAAAATAGTCTGAATTAAACCGCCATACGAGACGGGCAGGATTCCGCTGGGCCGCTCACGTAACCCCCGGCGAAAACCTTTTCGATTGGACCGCGAAGCAGGCCTAGAAATTCATCTGATACTGGACACTGCCGCCGCCGAACCGGTCGAGGTCCAGTTCGTGGCTCAGGGAGAGCTGCACCCGGGCCGTGGGCAGAAAGGCATAGGCCCAGCCGAGCTTGATCTTGTCGGTATATCCGTCCCTGCTGTCGGTGGTGCCGCCGGCAGCGAAATCCCACTGGTGATGACTCGCCAGGTAACCCAGTTCCCAGGTAGACTTGCCGGGTGCGTGAAGTTCCACGAACACGGCGGGAAAGAAGTCCTCACGACGGTGGTCGAACTCATGCCGTCCGGTGGCTGTGGCCCACTGCCGCAGCCAGTGTATTTCCGGTCGCAGCCCCCAGGATCCGCCGATCCGGACCACGCTCAGACCTCGCAGGTGGACGTACTCGTTGGCGTATTCGAAGCCGTCCACCCCGTCCCGTCTTTGTTCGGATGCCTCGAAACTGTAATGAGATGCTTCGATTCCGAGGAAATCAGATCCATTCAACAAATGTCGCAAGCGAACCGTGGATGCGCCATCCTGTCGGAACGACCCGGCTACCGCGGGGGACAGGGAGCTGTCGGGATAGGCCCGTTGTGAACCCGATCCGTACCGCCCGGTTGAAAACAGTTCCCACGGTCCGATCTGGTGACGCAACTCCCATTGAATGCCGACCGGTTCCTCCTGCGAAGTTCCGCCCAGGTCATTTTTCCGTTCGTACATGAAGTCGTCCAGGCGCAGGCTGACCCGCAGATACCGCTCGCGGGCTTCGTCTGTCAGAAGCAGTCCCGTCAACAGATCGAACTCCTCCTTGTCCGGGGTGGGGCTTACCTGCAGATATGCGGCCAGCCGGTTGAACAGACCGATCTCGAAGCCGAGCCAATGTTCCTGCCGGACAACATCGAGGTGCAAGCCCTCACGCCAGACCATCCGATAGAGGAACCGGAACCGACCTTTCAACAGTTCGGTGATGTTGAGCGTCAGATCGGTGTAGAGATCTTCGGTGGCGACGCTGCCCACGGTTGTCTGGACGCCGTTGGCGCTGACCAGACGGCGCTCCCAGTCTCTTTGCCAGGCCGGGTTGATGGCGTAGTTGACCAGAGGGTGTACGAAGACCAGGCGGGACCGCAATTCGTCTGGAAAGGGCCAGTCTTCGGCGGCGCCTTCAGCCTGGTCCGGAAGACACGCCAGCCCCAACAGAACCAGGACCGGCAGCCAGCCTGTCTTGTTCATTTCTCGGGGTTACGGCGGCGCAGAAATGTGCGGACCCTGCTGAGTAGACGGCCGGATGAGAAAGGCTTGCGGATCAAGTCGACGTCATTGGTGGAGAATCCCCGCCTCTCCAATACGTCGTCCGTATAGCCCGACATGAAGAGGGCGGCGAGATCGGGTATGTTCCGGCGAAGCTTGGACACGAGTTCAGGTCCGTTCATGACCGGCATTATCACATCGGTCAGGACCATGTCGAAGGACCAGCCGTTCTGCGCGGCAAGCGCGAGGGCCTCCTCCCCGTGTTGAGCCACGAGAACCCGGTAACCCTCCTTTTCCAGGGTCTTGGTAATGAGACGTCCGGCGGCCCTGTCATCCTCCACCACCAGGATGCGTTCGTTCCCGTGTGTCCCTGCGTCGGAGTCGTCATCCGTGGTCCGGGATCCGGACAGCGGCTCGGTGGATTCGGGCAACAGGATCTCCAGGGTGGTGCCGTGTCCTTCGTGGCTGACGATCCGCACGTCGCCGCCGCTCTGCTTGATAATGCCGTAGACGCTGGAGAGCCCCAGACCGGTGCCCTGGCCCATTTCCTTGGTGGTGAAGAAGGGCTCGAAAGCGCGGGCGATGATCTCGCTGTTCATGCCGTAACCCGTGTCGGTGAATTTCAGGGATATGTACCGGCCCACCGGCAGATCCACGCCGCTGGTGCCCAGCTTGGCGCTCCGGGTCGTCTTGATGGTGAGGATGCCGCCGTCGACCATGGCGTCACGGGCGTTGGCCACGACGTTCAGGATGACCTGCTCGAGTTGGCCCGGATCAACCTTGACCGGCAGGGGTACCCCGGCTCTGTTCAGCACCATCTCGATGTCTTCCCCGATCAGGCGCCGGATCATGCCCGTCAAATTGCTCACCACGACGTCGAGATCGATCACCTCGGGCTTGAGAACCTGCTTCCGGCTGAAGGCCAGCAACTGCGCGGTCAGGGTGGCGGCCTTTTCGCTGGCTCGCAGGATCTCCTCGGCGTCCTCCACGAGTTCTGGCTTGCCGGCCACGGCGGACTTGAGGATGTCGGCGTAGCCCATGATCGCCACGAGGATGTTGTTGAAATCATGGGCGATGCCGCCGGCCAGCTTACCCACCGCCTCCATCTTGTGGGCGTGGCGCAATTCTTCTTCCAGGCGTTTCCGTTCGGTGATTTCCCGCCAGGCCACGTGAAGAACGTTGCGACTCCCATGCGGGACCGAGGTCAGCAGGACCTCTACGGGGAAAACCTCGCCGTCGGCCCGCTGGTGGTTCCACTCGAAGCGGTGGCTGCCCTTGGCGAAGGCCTTGGCCATCATTTCGTTGGCCTTTTCGTAGGATATCCGGCCGTCGGGCTGGAACTCGGGCGACAATTCGGATGGGTGGGTCTGGAGCAGCTCGTCCCGGTTGGCGTAGCGAAGCATCTTGACGGTCGCCTCGTTGCAGTCCACGAAGGTGTCGCCATCGATGATCAGATTGGCGTCGTCGGATCGCTCGAACAATTCGCGGTAGTTGGGCAGGCTGCCCTTCTCCTGGTGCCGGGCAAGATGAGCCTGGAGATCCCGCACCTGCTGGCGCAGGGCCTCGATTTCCGTCGTGTAACCATTTTTTTTCAAGGGCATATGCTCCCCTTGATGATAGTCTGTTCCTATCCATGATAAGAAGATCCGAGGCGGCTCAGCCACTGGAAAATATCATCCCCACGGCGACAGCATATACCATTTCGGCAACATTTGGAAGAGCCGGTGCATGGTTTGTTCAGATCCCGAAGTCGATCTTCACTTTAATCTTCCGAAGATTCCGTAAAAATTCGGCACTTTTCGAAAAACATCCCATTAAATGGCAACACCCCTGAGTTATTGGCATTCCGTTCCCTACAGCCGAGCCAACAGTCGGCTTCACTATCCCTGCAGAAGAGCATCGACACCAACGATGAGAAGGAATACAGTTGGTATATGCTGGAATACGCGGGCCGGTTTCCTGTTGCCAAGGGCAGGATGGATTTTTCGGTTGGTGGCGCGATCATGGCCTTCCAGGATGACGACGGTCTGCTAGATACGTGTTCCTGGAAAACGAAAGCTGGGTCTCCTGCGTCTTTTCGGCGGGTCTGGCCATCGGGCGCAAGGGCGGCCACATCTTCAGGCCGGAAATCGGCATCCTGGTTTTTCCCGAGGATAATGATATTCTGCAGTTCGGGATAGGGTACACACCTGAGGCAGCAAACTGATGCCAGGTTCCTTGGAGGCCACCGTGGCGGATCAAGCGCGCGTTCGAAAATATTTCTTTCTGCACATGAGGCCCAACCGCCTGCCGGCGGCCACGCTGCGATATACCCATACCTTCGGCCTGGGCGGTATGTCCGCCGTGCTGGTGATCCTGTTGATCCTGACCGGGGCTCTGATGATGCTGGCCTACGAACCGACTCCGGACCGGGCGCACGATTCGATCCTCGGCCTGCAGACCGAAACCCTGTTCGGGCCGTTGATCCGCGGCGTCCACTTCTGGAGCGCCAACCTGTTGATCGCCGTGGCGCTGCTGCACCTGCTGCGCGTCTTTTTCACCGGGGCGAAGGATGGACCACGGAAACTCAACTGGGTGATCGGACTCACCCTGCTGGCTTGCGTGCTGGCGGCCAACTTCACCGGCTACCTCTTGCCCTGGGACCAGCTTTCGTACTGGGCGGTGACCATCTGCACCGGCATGCTCGGCTACGTGCCCGGGGTGGGCGGCTGGTTGCAGGAAGCGGCTCGGGGCGGCCGGGACGTAGGGCCGACCACGCTCATCATCTTCTACACGATTCACACCACACTGGTGCCGGTAGCTTTGGCCGTGCTCATGGGATTCCATTTCTGGCGGGTTCGCAAGGCGCACGGAGTAGTCGTGCCGCGGCCGGCCGGAGCGGTGGCGTCGAATCCGGATGAACCTGAATATGCACGCGGTTGGCCCGATCTCATTCTAAGGGAATTGGTCGTGGGCACGGTGCTGGTCGCGGTCGTGATGATGCTGGCGATCTTTTTCGCGCCCGACCTGGGGACCCCCGCCAATCCCGGCATGAGCCCCAATCCGGCCAAGGCGCCCTGGTACTTCGTGGGATTCCAGGAACTGCAGATCCATTTCCATCCCGTATTTGCGATCCTGGTCATTCCCCTTCTTGCGCTGGCGGGCCTGATCTGGTGGCCGTACCGACGGCGGGAAGTCGACCAGACGGGGGTTCTTTTTGGTTCACCAATGGGCAGGCGTACTGCGGTAATCGCCGCGTTGTTGGGACTGATCGTCACTCCGCTGTTGATCAGCGCCGTCGAAATATGGCTGCAATCGACCACCTGGGCGCCGGCGGCCATAAGCCATGGCCTGTTGCCCTTTCTGAT
>CBDUYZ010000189.1:0-5453 GCA_965371575.1 uncultured bacterium | reverse complement strand
GGGCCGAATCATGGGGGGCTCGCCCTTCGTTCGAATAATCCGCAGGGCCGAAGGCCTGAGGACATTTCGAACGAAGGGCGAGACCGCCCCATGATTTCTACTTCCAGTGGGACGAGATAAACTCGTCTACCTCCGGAATCCCTCCCTGGAATACGAGGTACCCGTTGTGGGGCTCGCGTTCGGTGATCTCGCCGCGGACGGGGGAAAGCATGATGCGTTCGACCTCCGCGGGATCATGGCTCTGGGCCAGGGCCCAACCCAGCTTCACGTAGGCCACTTCGGGCAGCATGTTCGCCGCGGGGATCACCCCCTTGCCCATGATTTCCCGCCCCGTCTCGTAGACGTACATCTGCACGTAACCCCACATCGTCTGGACGGTCATGTAGATCTGAACGCCCGCCTTACGGGCCCGATCCAGGGCCGGATACAGGGGCTTGTTGACGTGTCCAAGACCGGTGCCGGCGATCACGATCCCCTTGTAGCCGTTGTCGATCAGGGAGTCGATGATATCGGGCTTCATGGCCGGGTAGTAGTAGATCAGGGACACGCGATCGTCGAAGACCGCATTCAACTTGACCCGGTTGTCGTCGCGCCGCCTGTTGTAGTCCTGCCGGAAGGGCGTCACTCCGTTCTCGTCGATCTTGCCCAGCGGGATGTCGCTGAGGGTGCGGAAGGCCGAGCGGTAGCTCGAGTGCATCTTGCGGACCCGTGTACCGCGGTGCAGCAGGCCGTACTTGTCGCTGGTGGGGCCGAACATGCAGACCATCACCTCGGCGATGTCGCTGGTGGCGGCCGTGCGGGTGGCATTGATCAGGTTTATGGCGGCGTCGCTGCTGGGTCGGTCGCTGCTGCGCTGACTGCCTACCATGACTATCGGCACGGGAGGGTCCTGCAGCATGAAACTGAGGGCGGCGGACGTGTGATGCATGGTGTCGGTGCCGTGGCCGACCACGATGCCGGCCACCCCGTTTTCGATTTCCGCAGCGATGGCCTTCGCGGTGCCGATCCACTGCTCCGGGCCCATGTTCTCGCTGAACACCCCGTACAGCTTCTCGGTCTCCATGTTGCAGATGTCCGCCAGTTCGGGCACCGAACCGTAGAGTTCGCCGGGGCTGAAGGCGGGAATCACCGCGCCGGTCCGGTAGTCCAGGCGGCTGGCGATGGTGCCGCCGGTCCCGAACAGTTTCACGCGGGGTTTCACGGGGTCGAAGGGGAATTTCTTTTCAGGGATCTGGTAGTTGGCCACCTTGCGCCCGGTGACCGTGATCTTCTCGATTGTATCGTGCCTGACGCCGATGTTGTAACCGGTGTCCAGCTTGAGAACCACGTGATCGGGATCGGCGGTTTCACTGCGGGGCAGGATCAGACCGGAAAAGTTTCCGCCGGTGGTAAACAGGGTGACCTGGCTCCAGACGGGGGCCTGGTGGGCCCGGAGCACATCCAGGGTGGGTGCGCGGTAACCCTCGAAATCGGCATTGGTGTTGCTCACGCCACTTCCTCCTTCACCCAGGCACGGACCATCCGGCCGGGAATCCGCCCCCGTAATTCTCGCATCACATGGCCCATGACAAAGTGTTCCCGTTGTTCGCCCGCGATCGGACCGCCCTGCGGCAGCCGGTTCATCGCCTCGCGGAAGACCACCCGGCCCCGGTCCTCGGCCAGGCGGGCGGAGATAACATCCTCGCTGTTCCAGACGGCCTCGGGAATGATGTCTCCGGCCAGGATCCGTGCCAGGATGTTCTCCCACCAACCGCCCGCCGCGGCCAGACTGGCCGGACGGGGACAGGAACGGTCCAGGAGCAGCGAAGCCAGTTCCGCGGGATTCAGGGCCTCCCTGTCGTCGAGTTTCTCCACCAGATGAACGAACAGTCGCCAGGCGCGGTGGCGGCTCAGCCGGTCGGCCAGGTCCTCGCCCACACCCATCTCACGCAGACGCGCCTTGCGTTCCCAGGGTGTTTGGGGCAAGGAATTCCTGATCGCCTGCACGCGGTCGTCCTCCAGCTTGATGGGCGGCAGATCGGTGTCGGGATACATGCGGTCTGCCCCGGGCAGGATGCGCTCGAAACCGTTGGTTCCGTCCTCGAGGGCCTGCCTGGTTTCCTGGGGAATCCCCTCGGTGGCCTCCCGGGCGCGAATGGCGACCTCCTTGACGGCGGTTTCCACGTCCTGCCGCCGGCCCCACACCACGATCACCGGCACGTCCGGGCTGACCTGGCAGATCTTGCTCACTCGGTCCCATTCGCCGCTCGACAGGGTGGGCACATCCTGAGTGGACAGGGCCAGGTTCGGGAGGTCGTCGATGCAGGCGATGACCCGGATCCGGTCGCTGAACTCCTTCAGGAACGAAGTGCGCGGCTGGGTCTGGGTTTCGAGCAGGCCCTGGAAACCGGGCAGCGGTACGGCCATGACCGTAGCACCCTTGTCGATGGCCTTCCGGATGAACTTGCACCCGGTACCACGCACAATGGAGGTCACGTCCAGCCCCTGGTCGCTGATGTCCGCTGCGGTCACGCCCCGACGCGCCAGCTCGCCCTTGATCCCCACCAGGGAGCGCTGCCGGAGCGCCTCGTTGTGGGTCAGCCGGGGGATGGCACGCAGACTGGATACGCCCTTGATCTCGATGCGCGTGCCGCCGGTCACCGAGACGTTGACATCCTGGCGGGCCGCCCCGCTGCCGGTGCGGACCAGGCCGCTGACCCGGCACAGATAGCGGAGGACCTGTCCCACGGCCATGGCTTCTTCCGGGGTCTTCATGTCCGGGTCGGTGACGGTTTCGATCAGCGGCATTCCCAGCCGGTCGGTACGGAAGGTCCGCAGGTGGCCCTTGTCGCTGACTTCGCGGCAGGAATCTTCTTCGATACTGAGTTGACGGATATGAACCGTCCTGTCCCGGAAGGGAATGTCGCCGTCGGTTCCGATGATGGCGGTGCGCTGGAACCCCGTCGGAATGCTGCCGTCCAGGTACTGCTTGCGGGTGATGTGAACCTCGCCGACCATGTTGCAGCCCAGCAGCATGGTGATGGCGATGCTGTGGTCCATGGCCTCGTCGTTCATTTCGAACGGCGGGGCGTCGTCCATCTCGTAGGTGCAGACCGAGTCACGATTCAGAAGATAGACGATTTCCTTGCGGGTCTTGAATTCCATCAAGGCGGTGCCGTCGTACTCGCCCATTTCCGACAGAGTCGGACGCATATGGCGCAGGATCTCGGCGTGATGATTGTTGCCGTACCGGCCGGCCGGACAGCGGCAGAAGAGCTTGCGGTCGGTCATGAGCTGCTGATGCACCTCGAGGCCGCACATGAATCCGATCTCTGCGTAGTCGGCGGGGGCCATCTGTCCGAACAGGGGAAGAGGCTTGAGAAGCCAGGGGTCGGAGATGGCGAACTTGCTGTTCATATTCACATCCAGTGCTGAATCCCGCGAAATCCATGGAAAACTGCTGGCCGGCAGCCCGTTCCCCTTCGGAAGTAGCAAAGATAGAAATTCACCATGAAAAGCTCCAGCAAATGTTGGTCGGGACTCGGGCCGGGAACCATCTTCTTAATCGCTTGACGCTTAAGTTCGCCCGGTCTATTGTGGAGTTGTGAAAACCGTAACAGGATGTTGGGGCTATTAAGAATATTGGTTAAAGCATTAACACCCAGTGAGAGGATATCGTTTTGGCGATGAATAGGAAAAGCTGTGATGTGCCCGATGCCACCATTCACCGCCTGCCGCTTTATCTGGAAAAACTCAAATTGCTGCAGGCCATCGGAGTAGAGGATGTTTCCAGCAGGCAATTGGCGGAATCCCTCGACATCAAGGCCAGTCAGCTGCGTCATGACTTCCATTACTTCGGCGGTTTCAGCCGACCTGGCCGGCCGTACCGGGTCCAAAAGCTGGTGTCCGCACTCGAAACGATCATCGGGATCGCCGAACCGGTGCCCACGGCCATCGTCGGCGCGGGTCACCTGGGGCAGGCCCTGGCCAATTACCGGAACCTGGAGTTGCAGGGATTCCCGGTGCGCGGCATCTTCGACACCAGCCCCAAGTGTATCGGTCTGGAAATGCGCGGACAGCCGGTTCGCGACATGGACGAGCTGGAAGAGGTCATCAAGAAAGAAAAGATCAAGATCGCCATCTTGACGGTGCCTTCCGACCACGCCCAGACCGTGGCGGATCGTCTGGTCAAGGCGGGCATCATCGGCATCTTCAATTTCGCCCCGACAGATCTGAAGGTTCCCGAGGGAGTCGCCGTGCGGAACGAACGCATGGCCGTCGGCATCATGTCGTTGAGTTTCAAGGTCAAATGCATTCTGGAAAGCCGGGAAGACAACATCACTGAAGTTTGACCGGGATCAAACCCGGCTTATTGTCATCGCGAAACGCGTGGCCGTTCTCACCACCGAATCAGATTCGCGCCCCAGGTAAACCCGGAACCGAAAGCCGCCGTGATCAGGAGGTCGCCTCTTTGCAGGCGGCTTTCCCTTACGGCCTCGGCCAGCGCGATGGGTATGGAAGCGGCGGTGGTGTTGCCGTATTTGGCGATGTTGGAGAACATCCGGTCAGGGGGCAGCCCCATCCTTGACCCCACGGCTTCGGTGATGCGCTGGTTCGCCTGATGGGGAACGACAAGGCTCACGTCCGCTATATCCTCCCCACCCTTCCTCAGTACTTCCTGGATGGCCTCACAGAATCGCCGCGTCGCGTGTTTGAAGACCATGGGTCCGTTCATGGTGGGGTAGTGGCGGTTCTGGGCCATTATTTCCACGTTGATGCGGTCCTTGAGGGTGGCCATCGGAGCCTCGCCCAGGAGATCCCGGGCATAGCGGCCCTGGCTGTGCAGCACCGAGGCGATGACGCCCCGGTCCTCTTCGGTGGCCTGGACGACCACGGCCCCGGCGCCGTCGCCGAACAGGACGGCCATGTCACGGCCCTCGGTAGTGAGCTTCAGGGCGGTGGATTGGATCTCCTGCCCGATGACCAGAATGGTCCGGGCGGTGCCGGACCGGATGAATCCGTCAGCCGCGGCCAAAGCATATATGAATCCGGTGCACTGGTTGCGTATGTCCATGGCCCCGGCCGTGTTCAGTTCCAGCAGGTCCTCGATGAAAACCCCGTTACCCGGGAAAAACACGTCCGAACTCAACGTGGCGTAGAGGACCAAATCTATGTCGTTCTTGTCTATGCCTGCTTCGGTGATGGCCATGCGAGCCGCCGCGGCGCCCATCTCCGCGCCCGTTTCCACGACCACGCCGTCGTCGTCCTGCTCGATCCAGCGGCGCTCCTTGATGCCGGTGCGTTCGGTGATCCACTCGTCGGTAGTGTCCATCCACTGGCTGAGATCTTCGTTCGATATTACACGCGAAGGAACGTGGAACCCGGTGCCGATAAGTGCTGCGTTCAACATACGTGTTTCCATCTAGCGATGCGCCGGGATGGCGCCCGGCATTTTTTTCCGGTTTTGCCGGATG
>CBDUYZ010000188.1:0-5483 GCA_965371575.1 uncultured bacterium | reverse complement strand
ATGGACGCCATGGGTTATGTCCATCGGTTCACGGTTTCGGTCACGTATTGATTTGATTCTGACAGAGGGCTCCGGCGACCTTCATGACACAAATCAGGACATCGGTACTGCCCTGTCGCCCCGTGAATACGGGGCGACGTTTTTTTTGCGGCATGACTGGCATTTTCCTCGCGAATTCCCTACAATCAAGTCAATCGGGCAAGCCCGATGCCGGTCGAGGGGGATCGGTTGGTCACCACAGCAAAGGTCTGGTCATGACAGTCGAGTCACGCCGCATCCGACGGTCTGTCCACTTGCATCCCGCTATCCAATTTCTGCCGTTGTTGTTGCTCCTGCTTCCCGGCGTGGCTGGGGCCATGCTGCATCCTCTCGACGGCGCCGGCAATTTCCACACCTATGTCGATGTTGTCAACCGCTGGGTCGCCGAGGACAGGCTTGACGTCCTGGTCCTGGTCGAAGTGGCGAACGGTGATCTCAAGTACAAGGAGGAGAACGGGGGATATGTCGGGCGACTGCGCCTCGAGGTCCAGCTGGATTCATTTGAGGGGCAGGTCCTTACACGGAAGCGGCATATCCGCACCAAGATTCTTTCGATGGTCGAATCCTCGTCCCGCACGCTCTTTCAGATTTTCGGCCTGGTCCTGGAAGATGTTCCCTTTCGTTCCGGCCGCCTCAGTTGCCAGGTCTATGACGTCAACCGCCGCCGCGAAGGGCTCCTGAGCAATGCCAGGAAGCTCGGTTCACGCAGCGAGTGCGCCACCGCCTGGGCGGCCGAAGATAGCCCCCGGACTCCGGAGGGCATCGCTCTGGAAAATCCCCTGTTCCTGGTGCAGGCCCCGTTTGCCGACTGGAACCCGGAGAGAACCGTCCCGGCCGAAGGCGAAGACGGCTGGCTCCACGACTACATGCACCCCTCGCGCCGCTACGGCCTGGAGCAGGACCGCCTTCAGATCTTCCAGCCCGTGTGGCCGCCGGTCGGCGGCATGGCCCTTGACGCGGAGAACCTGGGCCTCAGGGTGCAAGTGGTCAGTATGGACATGGAATTCGCGATCAACGACACCATCAGCTTCGACCGACGTGGGAGGGCCGCCCTGGCCGCGGGACGCTCCGCCGCCCTGTTCTATGAGTTGGATGTCAATCTGTTGCCGGAAGGCGCCTACCGGATGAGCCTGGCTCCTCTGGACGGTCAGGGTCGGGGGTCCCTGGTCGAATTCGACGTGGTCTGGCGGTTGGAAGCCCTGGGCCGGCACCGGAGCCAGATTCTCGGCGAGGCTAGAACCGTCCTGGAGGGCAGAGGGCTGAAGGATTTCCTGACCGCCAGTCCCGCCGAGCAGGAGAAACTGCTGGACGATTTCTGGGAAGGATTGAATCCTGATCCCGAGAGTCCCGTCAACGAGGTCTATCTCGAATTCCAGTATCGACTGGCCTACGTGCGAAAATTTCTCGGCGGGTTCGGCCAGTTCGGCGCCAGTGATGAGCGGGGCGAGGTGTTCCTGCTCATGGGACCGGCGGACGAAGTCCAGCTTCACCACATGCCGATGAACTTCCGCGATCAGGACGACGCCCGGATCAAGGTCTACAATAGATTCGCTCCAGACCGCGAGGGTAGCGTGGCCAAGGGCGCTGGCGTAGGTGGGAGCCAGGACATCAGCCCCTACCAGGACTTCGGGGGCTTTCCCATGCCGTATTCCCGGCGCGCTGAAGCTCAGCGCCAGACCCAGGTTTTTTCTGCGACGCACAGCTTCGCCTTCGAATTGTGGAAATACGACGATGTCGGGAACACCTTATTCCCCAACCGGTTCTCTCGGAAGGGTATGGGGCAGCGCTTTCTCTTCGTCGACCGGACCGGTTCCGGGCAATACTCCCTGGAGTCCTCGAACGTGCTGCAGGGAGAAGAGTGATTCGCCAAGTTGAAAAGGGTTTGACTTGGTACCCCCATCTGCACTAATTATATCAAGCGACTAGACTCCAATGACCGGGTGATTTCAGGGTCCCGCGGCCCAATTCGCGGGCTTATGACGGACCCACTGGCAGCGGACAGGCAGATCCCCACCTGCCTTTTGTTCCGTATCCCGGCACCAGTCTTTCTAAGGGTCCCAATTTCTGGAAAGGGAGACTTGCACAATGGCTCGTCACGGTATGCTGAATAATGCCATTTTCCGGCTCACCATCCTCGGGGTCCTGGCCCTTCTGTTCGTCGCTCCTGTGCTGGCTCAGGACGAGGCGACCGAAGAGCAGGGCGAGGACAAATTCGCCAAGATCCAGGCCACCAGCGATTCCCTGGGCTTTGGATCCACGGCCGCGGACTCCCTGAGGGAAGTTCCCCAGTTCATCGAGCCGGTTTCCGGCCTGATGGGAGTCGTCGACCGTTCACCGCTGGGCAAGACCGGGGCGGGTGAACTGTTCGTCAAGGGCGGCGTCTTCATGTGGTGGCTGTTGACCGTTGCCTTGGTGGGCTTCATCTTCATCATCGAGCGCATGTGGACCCTCAACCGGGCACGGGTCAACACCCGCAAGCTCATCGGGACCGTCATCACCACACTGCGCAACGACGGCGTTCAGGCTGCCGCCGAGGAATGCCAGAAGGTGCGCGGCCCCATCGCCGCCATCCTGTATTCCGGCCTCCAGAAGGCGGACAGGGGCCGTGACCAGGTCGAAAAGGCCATAGCCACCGCCGGCACCATCGAGATGGCCTTCCTCGAACGCGGGCTGATCTGGGTCTCCTCAGTGACCACCATCGCCCCGCTGATGGGCTTCCTTGGTACCGTGTCCGGAATGATCAACGCCTTCGAAGCCATTGCCGCCAGTGAGCAGGTCAATGCCAAGCTGGTGGCCTCCGGTATCTCCGAGGCCCTGATCACCACCGCCACGGGCCTGATCGTCGCCATCCCCGCCACCATCGGCTACAACTACTTCGTGTCGTCCATCGATCGCTTCGTCATCGAGATGGAGGAGACCAGCGCCGAACTGATCGAAGAACTGGATCGTATGAAGGGCTGAGCGGAGTCTGACCCGGATTAGCGGTCCCCGGCGCAACAGCCGGGAAAGAAGGTGGATCGATGGCTGTCATGAAGAAAAAGAAGAAGGAGGCTCTGGGTGAGTTGAGGCTGGACTCGACCGCGGACGTGGCCTTTCTTCTGCTGATTTTCTTCATTGTGACGACGATCTTCGCGGCCGAGCAGGGCCTGACCCTTGTCCTGCCCGGCAAGCAGAAGGAAAAAACCGACATCGTCAAGGTGAAGGAAAGCAACATCGCCACCATTTTTGTCCAGATCGACAACAAAATCACCCTCGACCGCAAACCCATCGAAGTCAACCACATCCAGCAGGCCATCGAGGATCGCATCCTGGCCAATCCCAAGCTGGTGGTCCTGCTCAAGATCCATCCCGAGGCGGACTACGGCATGATGATCGCCTGCCTCGACGAATTGCGGTTGGCGCACGCCAACAAGGTTTCACTCAAGACCGCACGCAAGTAGAAAGGAGGCGGGACGGTGGATTTAGGTCGATCAACGAACAAAGGCACCTTCATTCCCACCTCTTCCATGGGGGACATAGCCTTCCTACTGCTGATCTTCTTCATGGTGACCACGATTTTCCGCGAAGAGTCGGGGCTGCCCGTGGAATTGCCCCGGGCCGAGGCCGGCGAGGAAGTGAACCGCGAGTTGATCTCCAACATATACATCAACCGGGTTGGTCAGATCTCCATTGACGACCGCTTGGTGCAGATCAAGCACATCACCGACATCATGGGCACCAAGATCAATGACAACCCCCAGTTGATCGTGGCTTTCAAGACGGACACCTACACGGATTACGGCATCGTCAGCGACGTCATGGAGGAGTTGAAAGAGGTCAACGCCGTGCGCGTCTTCTTCAACAACGACATCGAGAGCTCGCCAGGCCAGAAGTACTAGGAGCGGCATGTCCAGTCCACCGGCAAACAGCGATGTCAGGAACGATGTCACAAACGGCGTTCGGATGTCGGCCAACGACGAGTTCAAGGCGCAATACAATAAATACCTGCGCTGGTCGGCCCTGGTCGCGGTTCTGCTGGTGCTTATCGGGGCCATGATCTCGCCGACATATGTGCCCAATCCCTACAAGCTGCGTCAGGAAGAATTCGAAGTCGTCGACGTCGAGGACCAGGAAATCATCGATATACCGCCTCCGCCGATCGAGGCGCCGCCCCCGCCCAAGGTGATCGAGGCAGCCCCCGACGACGAGGTCGACGAGGACGTGGAGATCGCCGACACCCTCATGGATCTCGATTCTGCCATCACCGGCAGCATGATGAACTGGGGGACGGCGGGCGACGAGGGCTTCGTGGCTTCCTCCACCAACCCGAAAATCATCCTCTTCGCCAAGCCGGATTACCCGGAAATGGCCAGGCGCGCGCAGATCGAGGGCACGGTGATCGTCAAGGTCCTTGTGGGGCCGGACGGCAACGTCAAGGACGCCCAGGTGCTCCAGGGGGTGAACCCGCTTTTGAACAATGCGGCTCTTGCCGCAGCCCGTAAATGCAAGTTTATTCCCGGCAAGCAGAGAAATATCCCAGTCAAGGCCTGGATGGCACTGCCCTTCAACTTCCGTCTCAACTGAGATAACCGGACGAATTTTTACGGGGAACTTTTTCGACCTGGGCCGCGTCTTGAGGGCGCGGCCCTTGTGCATCCGGTGTGCCGGTTTTTACATTCCGTGGACGTTTCCGGAATATTTTCCCTCCGGGCGTGTATTTGTTCCGGCCGGGGTGCAACAGGGGGGCGGGTTTCTGCGTAGGACATCAGGTTAATTTGTTGGAATCGGGGGCGGGTGGAACTATGATCGACCCCGGAACCATGAACGAGGCGATGGTCCTGCCCGTGGTGGGCGGACGGGGCCGCTGGTTTATTCCGGGAGAGTCACCATGTATCCTGTCCGAGCGGCAAATTTTCGCAGTGCGCCCTTCTTCGCCCAGTGGATGGTAATTCTGATCGTCCTGTCGGTTCTTGTGGGTACATCCCTGCCTGTCCGGGCCCAGGAAGCCCCGGGGGCGGCACCGGATCTTCCCGTCCTGTCGCTCAGGAACTGCATCCGACTGGCTCTGGAGGACAGTCCCACCCTCATGGTTTCCGACGAGCGGCGCCTCATCGCTTCCCAGGATGTCACCGGCGCCTGGGGCAACTTTCTGCCCACGATCAGCCTGGGCTACGACTGGCGGAAAGCCGAGCGCACGGACTTTGATCAGGCCCAGTATGAGGACGGCCCGGTGTACCAAATCTTGACCACTGAGCCCACTGTCACCATCCCCTATCAATCCCAGGACTACCTGGGCCAAGGCGACGATACCATCATCACCACCTACAATGGATTTACCGGTCAGGCCCGTCTGACTATCTTCCAGGGACTCGCGAAGTTCAGCCGCCTCGGCAGCGCCAAGAGCCAGCTACAGGCCGCGGAGGCCACGCGGTACTATACCCGGGAACTGGTGGTCGAGGATGTGA
>CBDUYZ010000187.1:0-5483 GCA_965371575.1 uncultured bacterium | reverse complement strand
GGCTCAACGAATCCAGCCTGGCCACGTCGATGGTCACCGGTTCGAGCTGCGGAGTAACGGTCTCTGCCCATCCCGCGTCGATTCCCCGCCAGTAGGTGGCCAGCGAGTCGTCCGAGGCCTCCCGGCTCAGCCAGAAATCCCCGCTTTCATCCTCACCCGGCAGGGTACCGGGCAAAGCGGCTTCAGGAATTGCGTTCTCGAGGGTGGCCGGCTCGCCGTTGATCATGATGTCCCGCATCGTGACCCGAAACTCGACGCTGCGGGGAATCGGCAGTAAAGGCACCTTGCGCAGGTGGATCAAGACGTAGACTTCGGTGGTGAACCAGTAATCGCCCACCCGCTGCCGGCTGATCCTGATGGCCGGCATCGACTTGATGAACAGGGGATAGGGCACCGTCTCGATCATCTCGGCCTCTGCCTTGCGGATCGCCCAGTTGGAATAGTCCACCCACACCACGCCCGTGGGCAGGGCCTCGAACCGGCTTTTGGGCTCGAACCGAACCTTGTAGATGAGGCTGTTGCCGACGTTGCGGCGAGCCAGGATGGTGTAGTTGTAACGGCCTGCTCCTCCGGGCGCGAAGGGCATGCCTTCCATCGCTCCGTCCTGGGCCATCAACCATTCGGCCTTCACTTTCTCTTCGGCCTCGTCCTTGACCAGTTCCCCGTTCTCGTATTTCCGCTTGCGCTCCCACAGACTGACCATCTGGTCGCCCTCGGCCCGGTCGTGATGGAATCGCGTGGCATATTCCTCGATGGAGTAGTTGCTCAGCGCCAGGCCGGGATCGTCGCGCAGGATCTGGGTGACCAGGGTGGTGTAGGTGATGTCGTCCATCCGGTAGAGTTCCTGCGCCATCTTGCAGCCGATGGCCTCGATGACCTCCTCGATCGACACGCGCTCGGCGCTGACCACCAGCGTGTCCGGGTCATCGGTGACCGGCTGGCCGGAGGCGTCCGGGGCCAGCGCCGCCAGCGGCAGGAAAACGAGGAAAACCAGCAGCGCGAACCATCGCCTGAGCACGAAAACCCCCGTGGTAGAACGACCACCCGGATTATGGAACAAACCCTTCCCGTGGCAAGGGCCATTCGACAATCCGGGTCACCGCCGACAGACAGGCTGCCTTAGTTCGCCCCGGCTGCGCCGCCGCCGCGGTTGGCCGATGACCCCGTCCGATATGTTGGAGATTCCTGGGGCGCCAACCGGTCCGGTCTCGCCGGCCCGAGCTGACCGCGTATCCGCAAATTCCGGACCTGGTCGCCCAGGGGCCTGGCCGGGGGCCTGGCCGGGATACGGGCTCCCTGCAGCCAGACCCGCGTCAACGACAGGTACCGCCGGGACCATAAATGTCAATTTCGGGGAGTTGCGGGACGGGGTGCGGCGGGCTCAGTTGGTTTTCTTGAATCCGTTGGCCAGGTGGTAGCGCACCTGCTCGCTGCTCATGGTGTTGAGAATGCTGTTGCAGGTCATCCCCGCAGCCTTGGCCAGCTCGGCCCCGTGGCGAAAGTCCACCAGGCGGGCAGCCCGGTGGGCGTTGGGGCTGATGGCCAGATAGACACCCAGTTCCTGGGCCATCTGGCAACAGGTCCAGTCCAGTTCCAGGCTGCTGGGATTGGCATTTATTTCCACCGCCGTGCCCCCTTCGGCGGCCATCGTCAGGAGCCTTTCCATATCCTTGGAATCGTCGCAACTCCGCAGCATGAAATCCCCCACGGGAGTTCCCAGGATGGTCACTTTCGGATGACTGGCCACCTTGGTGGCCTGTTCGAGAAGCTGCTCACGGTTGTAACCGTCGTTCTCGGGAAAAGCGGCGATGACGAAATCGAAATGGTCGAGGGTGTCGTCATCCACCGGTAGGGTACCGTCGGGGTTGACGTCCACCTCGACCCCCTGCAGCACGTCGAAATCGGGATATTTCTCGAGCAGTCGATCCACCTCCTCCCGCTGGACCTTCGCCGCGGACAGATCCAATCCTTCCTGGTGGTTTTCGGACAGGAAATGGTCGCTGATGCCCAGGTATTCGAGACCTATCTCGCGGGCGATGTCCACCATGGATTCCAGGGAGTGGGCGCCGTCGGTCCAGCGGCTGTGACTGTGCAGGATGCCCTTGATGTCGCAGGGACGGACCAGGTCCAAACAGTTCGACTGGCCCAGTTCAGTGACTTCGTCCAAGGTGAATTTACCTCTGGTTCCGCCGAGATGTCTTTCGTGACAATCGCTGTACAAGTCAGTCCCCGGATTGGTTGGGCAACGCGGTATCATGGATGTTTCGCTGTGCAAAAGAGTAGTTTCACTCGTTAAAGACCGCAACCTCCCCCGACCATTCGGTCAAGAGAGGCTGCGTTGAGGCGGTAGGATCAGCTCAAGGCCGCAATACCGGACTGCCGGCTAGTAGGCGCCCCACTTCTGCTTGCCCGGAATGTAGTAACTGGGCAGCAGGAAGCGGAACATGCGAGCCAGGCGCTTGGCCTTCTCCATGTCTTCTTCGCTTTCGGCGGCGATTTCGTCCAGACCCTCGTCGAAGAGGTCGTTGAACATGGCCTGGGCGGCTTCGCTCCGTTCCTCTTCCGAACCATACTGGTCGCGGATCCGGTTCAGCTCGCCATAGTCCAGGAAATAGCCTGCGCACCGGGGGCACTCGTCCACCTGGAATTCGCGTTTCACGCTGGCGAAGTGCTTCATCAGAGGCATATCATCGCAGCGGGGACATCCGCGTTTGGCGTCATGGTCCACCTTGATCGATTCGTCGATCTCCACGTGGAGAACATCCGCGCCCAGGGCTTCGTGGGGCTCATCGACCCTGTTCAGTTCGAACCAGTCGAACCAGATGCCGCCGCAGCCATCCTCGCAAACGTCCAGGGTGATGTCCTTGATCAGGACCTGGGTCATTACATTCGAGCATGCCGGACACTTCACGGTTTCCCTCCCGGAATGGGGCCAATCGCCGGGCAGTTTGCGCCCGGCCTCCCGTCCTGTGGGGACGGATTACAACTTCTGCCTCCCTGTTATCGGTCGTATCCAGGCGGGCGTTAGCATTTTCCTGCCCCATCCCATCCGACGGGGCCGGCAAATTACAGGGTGATCACCTTTGCGGCCCCGTCCTGGGCCTCTACGATCTCCTTCATGCCCCCGGCCACCCCCACGGCCAGCTCTTCCAGCGCACCGAAATGATTCAGGCAGGTCGTGCAAACGATCAATTCGACGCCCTTGCCCGCCAGTGATTCCAGTTCTTCCAGGACCGGCGAATCCGCAACGGCCAGCTTCACTCCTTCGGCGTAGAAACAGATCGTCCGGGGCAACCTGTCGTCCAGGTCGAGCATGTTGAGGTAGGTCTTGACGAGCTTGTGGGCCAGCTCCGGCTCGGCCTGTCCCATGCCGTCGTGATTGATCACGACCACGGTATTGCTGTCCATGCACGACTCATTTCGGAAAGGGTACGAAGGCCAGCAGGGTGCCCGGATACTTGTCGGTCATCAGCAGAAAGCCGAGGTCGTCCAGGCGGACCACCGCTTCCCAGTTACGGCACTCTTCAGCGGGCAGCAGTTCAAGGTTCAGCGGCGGCGTATCGGTGCGGACGATGCGGTCGTCCGCGGTCAAGCGCAGTTCGAGCAGCCGCTCGACGCACTGGTCCGGGTCGTAGGAGGCGGGATCCCCGAAGCGAGCCAGTTCGGGATCCGGAGCCGGGTCCAGTTTCTCCCTTTCCGGCGGATAGTAGTAATTGATCACCCAGAACCGGCCCCTCTCGTCCAGGGCGGTGGCATCGGTCACCCGGTATTCTATCTGGGGCATGGGCAGAAATCCGGTGAACTCCGCTTCGGCGTTGAAGACCTTGGCCATTGGTTCAGGGGCGATGTTCAGGCCGTTCACCTCGCTGATGGTGATCACCCGCTGGCCGTCGATGATGAGCGACTCCTCGGCTACATTGGGGATATTCAAGCCCATGGGGATCGAGTTAAGGCTCGTCATGTCCATGACGACCAGGCCGTCGACCATGTCGAAATGCCCGCTGACCAGGAAGCCGGCCATCACCGTGTCGTCCCCGGCCTCGACGGTCATGTAGTAGCGATCGCCGATACAGCACATGGCTTCCAGGCCGTCGAAGCCGCGCACGACCCTCATCAGGCCCGGCGCCTTGCAGAACACCTGGTGGGGCTGGATGGGCTCCTGCCCTCCGCCCTCGAGAACATCCAGGATCTTCTGCTTCCCGATCGCGAAGAATCCGAGCAGGCCGTCTTCCGCGAACCGGTCGGGAAACTGGGGCAGGATGACCAGGGTGTCTCCCTGCCAGGTCATGCTCGACACCTCGGCGCAAGGATCCGCCAACGGACCGGTCAGCGACAGCAATCGCGGCCGCACCGTGGGCATGCCGTCCGTATCGCCGCCGGACCATGCCGGCGCAGCGGTCAGGAACACCACCGCGAACGCCAGAAGGATGGTGCGTTCAGTACAGCTCATATTTCACCAGGCGACCGTCCAGACCGCCGTTGCGCAGCGGCATCTTGAAGGCGGGTTTGAGTCCGAAGGATTTCACCAGCTCCCGGTCGCCGAAGTAGATGAAGGCGTCGCTGCCGGTGCAGCGCTGCTTCAGGAAATCGCCGAACTCCTTCATGAAGGCGCCCATATCCTCATCCTTCTTCATGCGGATGCCGTAGGGCGGATTGCAGACGATGAGCCGGTCTTCCAGCTTTTCGATGTCCCGGAAATCCATCGTCTTGACGATGAGCTCGTCGCCGCCGGGAATCCGCGCGTTGTTGCTGCGTGTCATCTGCACGGCCTTGGCGCTGATGTCGCTGCCCCGAATCAACCCGCCGCGGACCAACTTTATCTTGTTCTCTTCCTGCAGCTTCACCTTCACCCAGATCCGGCGGTCGTAGTCGGGCAGCATCATGAACCCGAAATGTTTGCGCAGGGTTCCCGGCGGGATGTAACCCGCCTTCAGCCAGGCCTCGCTGAGCAGCGTGCCCGAGCCGCACATGGGGTCATAAAACGGCCTTTTCGTGTTCCAGGCGGCGAAGTCGATGATGCCCGCGGCCAGCGTCTCCTGCATGGGCGCCTCGACCGAGGCGGTCCGGTAGCCGCGCCGGTGCAGGGAACCGCCCGAACAGTCGATGCTCACGGTCACCTGGTTCTCGAAGATGTGCACGCTGATGATCAGGTCCGGCTCGCGCGGATCGACGTTGGGCCGTTTGTTCCGGTACCGCTTGCGGAACATGTCCACCACGCAGTCCTTGACCTTCAGGGCGGCGAACTGGCTGTGGTCGATCTCGCTGTGAAAGGTGTTGGCGAACACGGCGAAGGTCTGGTCCAGGGTGAAGATGTGCGTCCAGTCGACCTTCTTGGCGCCCAGATAGAGCTGCTCGGGGGTGGTCGCCTCGAACTTGACCAGCGGAGCCAGCACACGGGTGGCCAGGCGTGACCGGAAGTTGATGCGGTACAGAGTCTCGCGGTCGGCCTTGAAGTGGATCCCCCGGGTGAGGATCTCGCAGTC
>CBDUYZ010000186.1:0-5511 GCA_965371575.1 uncultured bacterium | reverse complement strand
GGCCGACGTGCTGATCCAGGCGGCGGCACTCGAACGTATCGTGGGCGGACCGTTGTCCCAGGGATGAACAGATTGATATCCCGGATTTACCCAAGACCCAGAAGGATGTAGTCATGTCGTCGTTTTCGTTTCGAATCACCCGCGGAGGGAGCATCTTGCGCAGGGTCTTATTCGCTGTCGCGATCATTGCGGCGTTCGCGTTCGGGCTGCTTCTGCGCGGCGGTGGCGAAACTCCATCAGGGAACGAAGCCCACACCGAACAGGATCATGCCTCGGCGACGACCTGGACCTGCTCCATGCATCCCCAGATCAAATTGCCCAAAGCCGGCCAGTGCCCCATCTGCTTCATGGATCTGATCCCCCTGGATATCGGCGACGGTGATGATGATCTGGGGCCGACCACCCTGGTGATGTCCGAGGCTGCTGCTGCTCTGGCGGAAATCCAGACCGCGGTCGTGGAGCGCCGGCAAGCCGCAGCCAGGGTCCGTTTGATCGGCAAGGTCGATTTCGACGAAACGCGTTCCAAATCCATCGCGGCCTGGGTGCCTGGACGCATCGACACCCTGTTCGTCGACTTCACCGGCACGGAGGTGAAACGTGGCGACCGCCTGGTTTCCCTCTACAGCCCCGAACTCTACGCCGCGCAGACGGAACTGCTCAACGCGATCCAGGCGAATCGTGAACTCCAGGCCAGCGGCGATCCGGTGATGCGCAAAACCGCCGCAGAGACGGTCACCGCCGCTCGCGAACGTCTGCGGTTGTGGGGCCTGGATCCTTCCCGGATAAAACAGATCGAGAAGAGCGGCCAGGCACGGCGCCATATGGACATAACCTCCCCGCTCGGCGGAGTCGTGATCCACAAGAATGCCGTCGAAGGGATGTATGTGAAGACAGGCACGCCCATCTACACGGTCGCGGATCTGTCCCGGGTCTGGGTGACCCTGGACGCGTATGAATCGGATCTGGTCTGGCTGAAGAAAGGACAGAATATCGACTTCACCGTGGAGGCGGTGCCCGGGCGGCGCTTCCACGGTACGATCGACTTCATTGATCCGGTGCTGAACAAAAAGACCCGCACGACCATGGTGCGGCTGAACGTGGACAACGGGCAGCGGCTTTTGAAACCCGGCATGTTCGTAAACGCGACCGTGGCGGCCGTAGTCGACCTGGCAGGGGAATCCCACCAGGGGGACGGCGCCCAGTCCACACCTCTGGTCATTCCCGCTTCGGCCCCGCTGATTACCGGCAAGCGTGCCGTGGTCTATGTCCGCGTCCCCGGTTCCGCAAAGCCGGCTTTCGAGGGGCGCGAGGTGGTTCTCGGTCCCCGGGCCGGTGATTTCTACATCGTCTTGTCCGGATTGGCCGAGGGCGAACTGGTCGTGACCAAGGGGAACTTCAAGATCGACAGCGCCCTACAGATCCAGGCCAAACCCAGCATGATGAATCCGACCGGCGCAGGTTTGGTTCAGCCATGATGCTCCGGTGTGGAGACCAGACCGATTCCCTGGCTGCGTCTGAAACCAGTAAGGAAGGGTAACGGCCATGAGCCCGAAAACTCCTGACAACGGCGGTTCCTGGCTGGATGGCCTGCTTTGGTTCTGCCTGGAGAACAAACTCGTCGTGGTGATGATGGTCCTGTTCACGGTGGCCTTCGGCATCATGGTGGCGCCCTTCGACTGGGACATCGGGGGCCTGCCCCGCGATCCGGTGGCCGTGGATGCCATACCGGATCTGGGGGAGAACCAGCAGATCGTCTTCACCAGATGGATGGGCCGTTCCCCCCAGGACATCGAGGACCAGATCACCTATCCGCTGACCGTGGCCCTGCTTGGCCTGCCGGATATCAAGACGGTGCGGAGCTACTCGTTTTTCGGGTTTTCGACCATCTACGTCATCTTCAAGGAAAAAGCGGATTTCTACGATTCACGCTCGAGAATCCTGGAAAAGCTCAGCAGCCTGCCCCCCAACACCCTGCCCGAAGGGGTCCAGCCCGGGCTCGGACCCGACGCGACGGCCCTGGGCCAGGTATTCTGGTACACCCTGGAAGGACGGGATCCGGACGGAAATCCGGCCGGCGGCTGGGATCTGGACGAGCTGCGCAGTATCCAGGACTGGTACGTCCGGTACGGCCTGTTGGCCGCCGAAGGCGTGTCCGAAGTGGCCTCGGTGGGCGGATTCGTCCGCGAATATCAGATCGATGTCGATCCCGACGCCATGCTCGCCTACGACATCCGCCTGGACCAGGTGTTCCAGGCCGTCCGTGCCTCCAACGTGGATGTGGGTGCCCGCACCATCGAGATCAACAGCGTGGAGTACATGATCCGCGGGCTCGGTTTCATCAAGAATCTGGGTGATATCGAAACCAGCGTGGTGGCGGTCCGGGACAACGTCCCGGTCATGGTCCGGGATGTGGCGACAGTCAGCCTCGGTCCGGCAATGCGCCGTGGAGCCCTGGACAAGGAGGGCGCCGAGGCCGTCGGCGGCGTGGTCGTGGTCCGCTACGGGGAGAATCCCCTGGCCGCCATCAAGAACGTCAAGGTCAAGATCGAGGAAATTTCCCCCGGGCTGCCGAAAAAGATCCTCGCCGACGGCACCGTCAGCCAGTTGACGATCGTCCCGTTCTACGACCGGGCGGGGCTGATCTACGAGACCCTCGGCACGCTCAATTCCGCTCTGACCGAGGAAATCCTGATCACCATCATCGTGGTGATCGTCATGATCATGCATCTCAGAAGCAGCCTGCTGATCGCCGGTTTGCTGCCCTTGGCCGTGTTGATGGCCTTCATCGGGATGAAGCTCTTCAAGGTCGACGCCAACATCGTGGCCCTGTCGGGGATCGCCATAGCCATCGGGACGATCGTGGACATGGGGGTGATTCTGTGCGAGAACATCCTGCATCATCTGGATGAGGCCGACTCTGCCGAGGACAAGATGGAAGTCATTTTCCGGGCCTCTGCGGAGGTCGGCAGCGCGGTGGTGACCGCGGTGGCCACGACCATCATCAGTTTCCTGCCGGTCTTCACCATGGAGGCGGCCGAGGGCAAGCTGTTCAAGCCGTTGGCCTACACCAAGACCTTTGCCCTGGTCGCCTCGGTGATCGTCGCCTTGACCGTCATTCCCCCCTTTGCCCACATCCTGTTTACGCGCAAGGTCGGCAGCGGATTCGCCCGCAAGGTGTCCGGAGGCCTGATGATCCTGGTGGGGATCCTGGCCCTGGTCAAACTTTCCCCCTGGGTGGGACTCGGTCTGACGGCGTGGGGGCTCTACATCGTTACCGAAAGCCGGTTGCCGCAGCGGATCCGCAACCACGGCAGCACCATCGTCAACTATATCGCCGTGGTCATGGTGGCCCTGATCCTCACCGAACATTGGTTGCCCCTGGGACCGGGCAAGGGATTGGTCCTGAACTTCCTGTTCGTGGGTCTGCTTCTGGGCGGCCTGTTGTGGCTGTTGAGCCTGCTGTCCCGCTTCTATACGCGGATACTGGCTTTGTGCCTGGCGCACAAGCTCCTGTTCCTGAGTCTGCCGTTGATCCTGATCATTTTCGGGGCGACGGTCTGGTTGGGCTTCGACACCGTATTCGCCATCCTGCCGGGAGTCGGACGGGGATCGGAGGAATCCACGCTGGCGAAGGTCTGGTCCGGCCCGCGCCACGCCTTCCCGGGCCTGGGCAAGGAGTTCATGCCTCCCCTGGACGAGGGGTCGTACCTGTACATGCCGACTACCATGCCGCACGCCTCCATCGGCGAAGCGACCGATGTGTTGCAGAAGCTGGACATGGCCATCTCCAGCATTCCCGAGGTGGACCTCGTGGTGGGCAAACTGGGTCGGGCGGACACCCCCCTGGACCCGGCGCCCATCTCCATGATCGAAACGGTGATCAACTATCTGCCCGAGTACCGTCTGGACAGGGACGGACACCGGCAACGCTTCAAATACGATCGGTCGTCCGGGGATTTCGCGCGCGACGATGCCGGTGAACTGATTCCGGACAAGCGGGGCCGGCCCTTCCGGCAGTGGCGCCCGGAAATCCATACGCCGGACGACATCTGGGACGAGATAGTGCGGGTGGCCAAGCTTCCCGGGACCACCTCGGCGCCGAAGCTGCAGCCCATCGCCGCACGGATCGTCATGCTCCAGAGCGGGATGCGCGCGCCCATGGGAGTCAAGATCAAGGGTCCGGATCTGGAGACCCTCAATGATGTGGGGCTGGAGATCGAACGCCTGCTCAAGGAGGTGCCCTCCATCGAACCGGCGGCGGTCATCGCCGACCGCATCGTGGGCAAGCCTTACCTGGAGATCGAAATCAACCGCGAGGCCATCGCCCGCTACGGCCTGACCATCCGCAAGGTCCAGGACGTCATCGAGGTGGCCATCGGCGGTCGGCTGGTGACAACCACGGTCGAAGGCCGGGAAAGATATCCGGTCAGGGTCAGGTATGCGCGGGAACTACGCGACAGCATCGAGGAGATCGAGAAGATCTTCGTGCCCGCGGCCGACGGCAGCCAGATTCCCCTGCTGCAGCTGGCCACCATCAACTATGTGCGGGGTCCCCAGGTCATCAAGAGCGAAGACACGTTCCTGGTGGGTTATGTGCTGTTCGACATGCGCCCGGGTTTTGCCGAGGTCAACGTGGTGGAGGATGCCCAGAAGTATCTGGCGGCCAAAATCGCCAGCGGCCAGTTCATTCTGCCCGCGGGAGTCAGTTACACGTTTGCCGGCAGCTACGAGAACCAGGTACGTTCGGAAAAAAGGTTGATGGTTGTTCTTCCGCTGGCGCTGTTCGTCATTTTCATGATCCTATATTTCCAGTTCAAGTCCGTGGTCACCACCGCCATGGTCTTTTCGGGTATTTTCGTGGCTTGGTCCGGCGGCTTTTTGATGATCTGGCTGTACGCCCAGCCATGGTTCCTGGATTTCGCCCTGTTCGGGGTGGAATTGCGGACCCTGTTCCAGATCCATCCCATCAACCTGAGCGTCGCGGTCTGGGTGGGCTTCATCGCCCTGTTCGGAATCGCCTCGGATGACGGGGTGATCATGGCCACTTATCTGGACCAGTCATTCGCCCGCCGAAAGATGAAAACAGTCGCGGACATCCGCGCAGCGACGATCGAGGCCGCCGGTCGGCGGATCCGTCCCGCCCTGATGACCGTATCAACCACACTGCTGGCTTTGCTGGCGATCCTTACTTCCACGGGCCGGGGCGCGGACATCATGGTCCCCATGGCGATCCCTTCGTTCGGCGGCATGGTGGTGGTCCTCTTGACCGTTTTCACCGTTCCGACGCTGTATTGCTCGGTGCAGGAGTTGCAATTGAAGCTGCGGCGGGGGGATAATGAGTGACCTGTGACCGATCCCGGAATCATCCATCCCTGGAGCGCCGATGAAATTGATATCATGGAACGTGAACGGCCTGCGGGCCTGTATAAAAAAAGGTTTCCTGGATTTTGTAGCGAACAGCGACGCGGACGTGATCTGCCTGCAGGAGGTGCGGGCCCTGCCCGATCAGGT
>CBDUYZ010000185.1:0-5540 GCA_965371575.1 uncultured bacterium | reverse complement strand
TCCCACGAGGTTTCCGGGGCAACGAACTTGACCATCTCGACCTTGTGGAACTGATGGACCCGCAGCAACCCCCGCGTGTCCTTGCCCGCGGCGCCGGCTTCGCGCCGGAAGCAGGGGGAAAACGAGCAGTATTTGCGGGGCAGATCGGCAGCGTCCAGGGTCTCCTTCATGTGGACGTTTGTCACCGATACCTCGGCCGTCGGGATCAGGAACAGGTCGTCCACCTGGCAGTAGTACATGTCGTCTTCCAGTTTGGGCAGCTGGCCGGTGCCGGTCATGGCCTGTCGCCCGACCAGATAGGGAATGCTGAACTCCGTGTAACCCTGTTCCAGATGTACATCCAGGAACCAGTTGATCAGGGCGCGCTCCAGCCGGGCGCCGGCTCCCGACAGGATGGTAAAACCGCTGCCGCTCATCCGTGAAGCACGTTCCGGGTGGAAAATGCCCAATTCGGTCCCGATATCCCAATGGGGCATGACGGTGAAATCGAAGGTGGGAATCTCGCCCCATGTGCGTACCAGTTCGTTGTTCTCCTGGCCGCCTGCCGGCGCGGACTCGTGGGGGATGTTGGGAATGCACAGGTAGAGCTGTTGGACCTCCTGCTCCAGGATCTCGGCCCTGGTCTTCAGTTCCTTGATTCGCCCCGAGATCACCTTCATGGCCGTGATCGCCTCCCCGACGTCCTGACCCGCCTTCTTGCGCTCGGAGATGGTACGGTTGGCCTTGTTGGCTTCGGCCTGGAGGGTTTCGGTCTCCTGCAGGGCGGCCCGTCGCTCTGCGTCCTTGGCGTAGTAGGCTTCGATATCCACCGTTTCGTTTTTCAAGGCCACGGCCCGGGTCACCAGTTCCCGGTTTTCACGGAGGAATTTGCGGTCCAGCAAGGGGATCCCTTTCATTGACCGAGCGTCGGTCGTAGAAGTGTCTTGATCCGGATCGGGCCACGTAAACGGGCACACCAATACGACGGGACCGGCTCCTTTTTCAAAAAAAGGAATTGAAATTGCATTCCGGACCCGCGACTGGTAGAAGGGTAGTAACAAAATGGCCGCGGCGGCAAGGCAAATCACCGCCCCGAGTCGCCAATACGCATGCTGCGGGATCATCTGGAGCCGAGGCCCTACAATGGATAGAACGCAACTCATCGCCAGGTTGAGAAGTCTTCCCGCCGGCCGGCGCATCATTACCGCGCTGGATGTGCCGACCATGGACCAAGCCCTGAGTCTCGCCGGAAGCCTTGGCGCCGCCGGAGGCTTCGTCAAAGTGGGCCTGGAACTGTTTTCCGCCGCCGGGCCGGAGGTCATCCACCGCCTGAAGGGTCTGGATCGGGACATCTTCCTGGATCTGAAATACCACGATATTCCCAACACAGTGGCCTCGGCGGCCCGCTTGGCGGCCGACCTGGGAGCGTCCCTCTGCACCGTGCACGCGGCCAACGGACGGACCGCCATGACCGCCGCGGCCGCCGCCCTGGCCAAGGCCAAAGTGGACGCCAGGACCGGTCGCCGGCCCGCCCTGCTTGCCGTGACCATCCTGACCAGCCTTTCGGAACAGGAAATGGGCGAAGTCTGTCCCTCCCATGACTCTCTGCAGGACCGCATCCAGAGGCTGGCCCGCCTGGCCTGGGATTGCGGCTGCGACGGGCTGGTCTGCTCGGCCGCCGACCTGCCCGGACTGCGGGCGGACCTCGGCCCCGAGCCCCTGATCGTCACCCCGGGCATCCGCCCCGCCGGCGCCGACGCCGGCGACCAACACCGCGTGGCCACTCCCTTGCAGGCCATGGCCGCGGGAGCGGATTTCCTGGTGATCGGCCGGCCCATCACCCAAGCTCCTGATCCGGGCGCCGCTCTGCGGGCCATCACGGCGGAACTGGCTTGATTTAACGACAAAAAAAGGAAGATCCTCACCATGACCGAAGAAAAAATCCTCACCCTGATGGAAGAACTGGACGCCCTGCACAACGGGCATTTTCTTCTGAGCAGCGGCCTGCACAGCGACCGGTATTTCCAGTGCGCGCGCCTCCTGCAGTTCCCCGAACTGGCGCGCGAAGTGGGCGCGGCCATGGGACAGTTCTTCATCGACACGCCCCACGACCTGGTGGTCAGTCCAGCCATGGGCGGAATCCTGATCGGCCACGAGGTCGCCCGTGCACTGGGCCGTCGTTTCGTCTTCACAGAACGCAAGGACGGACAGATGATGATCCGGAGGGGCTTTTCCCTTGAGCAGGGCGAAAAGGTGATCATTGCCGAGGATGTCGTCACCCGGGGTACAAGTCTGCTGGAGGTCATCGAGGTGGTCAAGAAGGCCGGCGGTCAGGTCGTCGGCCTGACCAGCATCATCGACCGCACCGGCGGAGACGCCGAACTTCCCCTGCCCCTGCACGCGTTGGCCAGGGTCCAGGTCCAGACCTGGCAGGCCGAAGACTGTCCATTGTGCGCCGAAGGCCGGGAACTCGTCAAACCGGGAAGCCGGGGCAACTGACCGGAGGAGCGATGAACCAGGATTCCGCCCCACCCCCCGACGGCGGCCCCGAACATCCGGTTGCGGTCAGTTGGAATATCTGCCTCACCGGTGGCATCCTGGCGGCCCTGCTGTTCCTGGCCGCCTGGCTGCCCACCCACCCGGCGCGGCCACTACTGCCCACGGACGACTTGTACTCCCACCTGAGCGTGGCCCGTCATCTGATCCGTGGCGAAGGTTTTCGGACCGATATGGCATATCCCCTTTCCTTCGCCTTTCCCTTCGCCAGGGAATTGCCGCAGCCATTGATTCACCGCCAGCCTGGGTTCGCTGTCCTCCTGACGGCCCCCTACCTGGCGGCCGGAAGACATCCACACCGCACGGTGGAACAGGTGCGTCATTTGCAGATTTTCCTGCTGGGATTGATCGTCATGACCGGAACCGCGGTTTTCTTCAGGCAGGGACACCGGGCCGCCGTGGTTGTTTGGCTGGTGTTCCTGTTCGCCAACCCGTTGCTGGTCTTCGCGACGGATTGGGGCATGGTCGAGTTGGTCTGTTCCCTGTTGCTGTTGGTTCTCTGGTTGAGAATGCGCGGCGACACACCGGGCCGGCCCCACTGGATCGACGGTCTGCTGGCCGGGGTGCTCAGCATGCTGCGTCTGGATCTGTTCTGGGTACCGGTCCTGTGGTGGATCCTGCTCCGCAAGAACCCGCGGCGGGATTCTCCCGGCCAGGCGTCTACGACCCCGCGCCTCATCCTGGTCATGCTGGTCTGGCTCCTGGTCATCGCACCCTGGGCCATCCGTAATCTCCAGGTGACCGGCCAGCCGTTCTTCAGCCTGCAGACCTACGCCGAACACGTGAAGGACACCCGCGCCTGGCCCGGTTACACGGTGTACCGACAACTCGAACCCCAGCCCTTTTTCGAAACCATGACTGTCGATCCGCTGCCCGTCCTGCGCAAGGTGGGCCGCGGGATGAAGTTCTTTTTTAGAGACCTGCCCCGCCTGGTTCCGCTGCCGGTGCTCCTCGGCCTGGCCTGGGGCGCCCTGGCCTTCCTGGCGGCTTGGCTGAAAATCCTGTCCGCCAGAAGACCCGGGCACCGCCCTAGGGACCCGAAGATCGCCATGCCCACGACCTCACAGGCCGGTCCGGTGGCCCTGGCCGTCCTGACCACCGTGCTGCTGACCGTCCAGTACTCCTTCTTCGATCACAGTCTGCGGCATCTTCTGGTCGTGCTGCCGGTGATGCTGTGGGAGTTTTCAGCCTGGATCGGGAGCCACCTTCAGCGAATCATTCCTGACCGCCGGGAAGACCGGGACGGCCGCTCCCGTCTCCTGCGTGGCCTGGGGACCGTCATCGTCCTGCCGGCGGCGGTCGCCTGGTTGTCGGTATACCTGTTTCCCTGCCGCCTGCCGGGCTGGGAATTCGCGGCCGAGGAAGCCGTCCATTTCGCCGCCAGGATCGAGCAACAGATCGAATTTACACGCCGGGCACCTCCCGGCGTTCTGTTCGTGGACAATTCCTCCGTGCCCTGGTTCAGCGACCGGCCGGTAGTCTGGTCGCCAACGCAAAAGACCACCCGGACCCGGATCTGCGAGTTCCTGGGTCAACCGGAGGCGAAACCATGACCAACGACAAGAACTGGCTTCAGCGTGCTCCGCTTTTGACCGCCGAGGGCTGGCTGCACGGCTGGACTACCAGCCAAGGTCCTGATTTCGGTGGAGATCCCTCCTCCGAGGACCACGTAGGCTGCGTCGAGGAATTCGTCCGGGCGGCCGGCTTGAAGGAGGGAGCCTGGGCTCGCCAGGTCCACGGCGGCCGTGTACTGGAGGTCACCGAAAGCGGATTCGCGGGGGAGGCCGATGCCCTGTGGAGCGATCAGCCCGGACTGGGCGTCGTCGGGCGAGGCGCGGACTGCCCACTGGTCATGGCGGGGGGAACCCGTCCGGATGAGTCCCGGGTCTGGGGATTCGCCCACGCCTCCTGGCGATCCACGGTCCAAGGCATCACCACAGGCCTCATCCTGGCCCTGACTGACGCGGGCGTCGATCCCGCCGGCCTACGGGCGGTCATCTGCCCCTCGGCCGGTCCCTGCTGTTACGAAGTGGGCGACGAGGTTCGCCAGGAGGCCCTCAAGTCCCTGGGTCCGGGTTCCGCCTGGTTTTTTCTGGAGAAATCAGGACGTCTCAGCTTCGACCTGTGGGCTGCCAACATCGCGCAGCTGACCGGCGCGGGCGTGGCCGAGAGCAACATCTTCAACGTGCAGCACTGCACGATCTGCGGCGGTGACCTTTATCCCAGCCATCGCCGCGACGGGGACGGGGCGAGCCGGTTCGCGGCGGTCATCGGTTTCTGACCACCGCCTCGACGATCACCTGAATGCCCAGCGCCAGGCCAAACGTGCAGACGATGGCCGCTCCGGTGGGCAGATCCAGCACGTAACTCAGGGTCGACCCCACGATGACCACCGCGGTGCCCATCCCCACCACCCAGAAGAACTGGCCCTTCAGGGTGGAAAAGAGACGCAGGGCCATCACCGAAGGAACCACCAGCAGGCTGAACACGAGCAGCACGCCGGCCACCTGCACGCTGGAGGTGACAACCATGCCCAGCACCATGTAGAACACGAAGTCCCAGCGGCCCAGATGCATCCCGTCCCGGCGGGCCCGCTCGGGATCCTCGGAAATTCGCAGCAGCGGTTTGTGGCAGAAGTACAGGACCACCCCCAGGACGCCGTACAGAACGGCGGTCTTGATCACGATGGCCCAGCTGACCCACAGAATCGATCCCACCAGAAGATGGCGGATTTCTTCGCCCCCGTGCGGCACCGAAGTCAGCACCAGGATCATCGCCGCGCTGAACACGACGTAGATGATGCCGATGTAGGCTTCCTGGGGAATCCGCGAATTCCCGCCCCTGGTCATCGACAGCAAAAGAGCGCCCAGGAAGGTTGCGGTCAGGCCCACCATGTAGGCGGTGTCGGTGCCCATCTCCGCGCCGAACAGCATGGCCATCGCCACCCCGAAGGCGGCGATCTGGGCCAGGGCGATGTCGACGAAAATCACCCCGCGCTTGACCAC
>CBDUYZ010000184.1:0-5640 GCA_965371575.1 uncultured bacterium | reverse complement strand
TAGACCGCGACGGCAAGCTGTTCCTGCGGGTGAAGGACCGCAAGTCGGAAGTATTGCAATCATTCCAGGGCATCGAGCGGTTTCCAGTGGATATCCGCTGGCGGCTGACCGCCCGCCTCGAGCCCGGACCGGCCACGCTCAAGGTGCCCAACGCGCTGGGCCAGGAGTCTGCTTCGTCCAGTCCGGGCGTCCTGATCTTTACCATCGATGGACAGGAGTACCGCCTGACCCCGACCGGAGAAACGGGCGAAGGCATGTTCCTGGTCTTCGGGGATGGGACCAACGGGATGACCACCTACGCCGGCGGCCGCTTCCTGTCGGTCGATCCGCCCGCGGCGGACGGAACAGTGATCCTGGATTTCAACCGCACCTACAATCCGCCTTGTATCTTCACGCCGTTTGCCACCTGTCCGTTGCCCGCGCCGGGCAATATGCTGCCGGTGCCGGTCGAGGCGGGGGAAAAAATGTGGGGAGAGAGCCATTGACCGGGCTGCGCGATCTGTTCCTGCTGCGGGACGATGTGACGTTCCTCAATCACGGCTCCTTCGGCGCCTGCCCTCGTCCCGTTTTCGACCGCTACCAGGCCTTGCAGCGCGAACTCGAAAGCGAACCGGTCGATTTTCTGCATTCGCAGCGGACCCTGACCGAGCGTCTGGCTGCTGCGCGAGCCCGCCTGGCGGATTTTCTGGGCGCCGACCGCGACGAGATCGTTTTCGTGCCCAACGCCACTACTGCGTTGAACGTGGTGGCCCGGTCCTTGAGGCTGGGTCCGGGGGACGAGGTTCTCACCACGGATCACGAGTACGGGGCCATGGATCGCATGTGGCGGTTTCTGTGCGCGAAACAGGGCGCCGGGTATATCCGGCGGCCTTTGCCCCTGCCCCTGGTTGATCCCGCCGAGGTCGTCGAAGCCGTCTGGAGCGGTGTGACCGAGCGGACCCGTGTCCTGTTCCTGAGCCACATCACTTCGCCGTCGGCCCTGGTCCTGCCGATCGAACCGCTGGTTGCCCGGGCTCGTGAACGCGGCATCCTCACCATGATCGACGGGGCACATGTTCCCGGCCAGATCGACTGCGACCTGCATGAGCTGGGCGCTGACTTCTGGTCGGGCAACTGCCACAAATGGCTGATGGCGCCCAAGGGAGCGGCAGCCCTGTTCGTGCGCCGGGAAGTTCAGCACCTGATCGAACCGCTGGTCGTCAGCTGGGGGTGGGAAAGCGACCATCCCGGGCCCAGCCGGTTCATCGATGAGCATGAGTGGACCGGCACGCGGGATTTTTCGGCCTACCTCACGGTGCCGGCGGCCATCGATTTCTTCGAGGAACACGATTGGCCCGCCGTACGCCGCTCTTGCCGGTCGCTGCTGCTGGAGGCGCGCCAGGAGCTGCTGGACATGCTTCTTTTGCCGCCCCTTTGTCCGCCGGACCCCTGGCTGGCCCAAATGGCCGCCCTGCCGCTGCCGGAATCGCTTGATCCCGAAGAACTTGGCCGATCCCTGCGCGAGGATTTCCTGATCGAGATTCCGATCACCACTTTCGCCGGACGGTCGTGGCTGCGGGTGTCCATCCAGGGTTACAACAATCGAGAGGATGTCGTTCGCCTGGTGACGGCCATGGAGAATCTGACCGGCTGATTTCAGCGCGCGGAACTCTTACTTAACAAATCGACCTCCAACCCGTACACTGATCGGCGGAAACGAAACCACGCCATCACGTCATTCCTCTCTCAGGAGAACGCACATGAGCCAAGGCGCACAAACCTGGCGCTTTCCCCGCATATTCTGGACCGGCAACGCCGCCGAACTGTGTGAACGCGCCGCCTATTACGGAACCTTCATCGCCCTGCGAACCTACCTGATCCGGGTCGTCGGTCTCGACGACGTGCAGGCCGGCGTGACCGCCGGCATGTTCGGCGGCTGGATCTATCTGGTGCCGTTTTTCACCGGCGCCCTGGCGGACCGCATGGGTTTCCGCTACGCCCTGATACTGGCCTTCGCCTTGCTTACGCTGGGCTACGGAACCCTGGGTATGTTCCACACGCTGGGTCCGGTGATCGTGGGCCTGGTGCTGATCGTCCTGGGTGGATCCTTCGTCAAGCCGGTGATCACCGGCACGGTGAGCAAGTCCAGTGATGATGCCAACCGGGCGCGCGCTTTCAGCATCTTCTACATGGTGGTGAACATCGGTTCGTTCACCGGTAAAACGGTGGTGGCGCCAATGCGGATCCAGATGGGTGTCGAGACGGTGCCCTTCTTTTCGGCGGGTGCCGCCCTGCTTGGCTTGATCCTGGTGGTGCTGATCTATTTTCCGCGGGAGAGCCATGACGAAAAGAGCATGACCGTGAAGGAGACGCTCCAGGGCATGTGGATGGCCATGAGCAATCTGCGGTTCCTCGCCTTGATCGTCATCACCGCGGGATTCTGGGCGATCCAGGGCCAGCTCTACGCCTCGATGCCCGATTACGTGCTGCGCATGGCCGGCGAGACCTACAAGCCCGAATGGTACGCCAACATCAACCCGCTGGTGGTGGTCATCTTCGTGGTGATGATCACGCAATTTGTCCGCGACTGGAAACCCCAAAACGCGATCCTGGTGGCCATGTGCCTGATCCCGCTGTCGGCCGTGGCCATGGCCAGTTCGGCCTGGTTCCACGGCCCGGTCACTATCCTCGGACTCCAGATGCACCCGATCACCTTAATGATGATCATCGGCATCTCCATCCAGGGCCTGGCCGAGTGTTTTCTCAGTCCCAAGTGGCTTGAGTTCGCCTCAAAGCAGGCTCCTCCGGGCAAGGAAGGCACCTTCCTGGGATTCGCCCACATGAACACCTTCTTCGCCTGGATGTTCGGCTTCATTTTCTCGGGCTTCCTGCTCCATAAGTACTGTCCGGAGCCGGGCACTCTCGAACCGGTCGTGAAGGCCGCCCATGATGCCGCCCTGTTGGGGCAGGGGCCCATGCCTGAAGCCTATGCTCATGCCCACTACCTGTGGTACGCCTACGTGGGTGTCGGCTTGATCTCGCTGATCGCCTTGCTGGTGTTCATCGCAGTCACGAAAAAGATCGACGAGGGAAAGGCTGCCGCCGCTTGAGAGACCGTCTGCCCGCTCGTTCGACACTCGCCCTGATCAAGGGCAAACCCGTACGCTACCGGGTCCGGCGCAGTCGTCGGGCCCGCAAGATGGGCGTCCAGGTCTGCAAACGGGACGGCGTGGTCATCACCCTGCCCGAGCGGATGGGTCTGAAGGTGGTGCCCGAGCTGCTGGAGCACTGGGCCGACTGGATCGACACCAAGGCCGACGAATACGATGTCCGCCAGGGTCCTAGGGTTCGCCAGTTTGCCACCGGCAGCGTGATTTCAATTCTGGGGGTGCCTCGCCATCTGACGATCACCAACCTGCCGCACGGCAGGAAGCGGCCCGTCATCGACCTCACTGACGATTCCCTGACTCTCGCCCTGGCCCCTACGGACGTTTTTGATGTCCGGCCCGTCCTGGAAAAGTATCTGCGCCGTCTGGCCCGGCAGGACCTGACCGAACGCACGGCGCGCTGGGCCGACCGTATCGGCCTGTTGCCCGGGAAAGTGATCGTCGGCGAACGCACCAGCCGCTGGGGCAGCTGCTCGCCGCGTGGCACGCTTTCCTTCTGTTACCGCCTGGTCATGGCGCCGCCCGAGACCATCGACGCGGTGGTGGCCCACGAGATCTGCCACCTGGCCCACCTGAATCACAGCCGCCGGTTCTACGCCCTGCTGGATGAGGTCTGTTCCGGCCATCGCGAGGCCATGAAGTGGCTTCTGGAGCATGAAGACGACCTGATGTTGTGATCCGCATGTGATATGCTCCGAGCGGACCCCATCCCGGAGATGTCAGCCATGAACGACCTGTACAAACGCGATACCACCGTCGCCCTGCTGCATGAATTCACCAGGACGGACAGTCTGCGACGCCACGCCTACGCCGTCGAGGCCGCCATGAAGGCGGCGGGCGAGCGCACCGGCAACGATGTCGAGTACTGGTCGGCCGTCGGTCTGCTGCATGACTTCGACTACGAGATGTATCCCGAGGCCCCGGACCATCCACTCAAGGGAGCCGAGATCCTGCGGGAGCGCGGCTACCCCGAGGAGTTCGTGCGCACCATCCTGTCCCACGCCTCCTATACCGGCGTGCCACGCGAGAACGACTGCGCCGTTTGGCTGTTCGCCGTCGACGAACTGTGCGGCTTCTGCATGGCCTGCGCGATGGTCCAGCCCGACAAGAAGATCGCGCAGGTGAAGGTCAAATCGGTGCGCAAGAAGCTGAAAAAGAAGGATTTTGCCGCCAAGGTGAACCGGGAGGAAATCCGTGAGGGCGCTTCGGATCTCGGGCTCGAATTGGATGAAGTGATCGCCCACGTGCTGGCAGCCCTCGTGCCGGTGGGGGAAGAACTGGGCCTCTGAATAAAGTGCCCCCGGGGGCCTGGCCCGCGCTGAATCGCCCCCAACGGATACGAAGCCTCACTCCTGAAAGTAATCAAGCGCCTCCTGGGCCTCCCGCCGCACCACGAAGGTCCGGTCCCAGCGGAATTCGTCGTCCTCGCCCAGCAGATTCAACGCGATGGTCTTCAAATCCTGTTTCCGGACGGAATCCAGATGACCGAACCGCGCCAGCTTGCCCAGACTGCGTACCGCCTTGGCCTTTACACCCTTGTTGGGGTCGGCCAGATTGGTGCGCAGGGAGTCGTAGTAGCCGGACAGGATGTCTTCGCTGAGTTCACCGGCGGGGATCGACGCGGCGAAGCGGCCGATCGTGCGGGTGGCGGTGTCCCGGAGTTCGAGATCCTTCGAGCGCACCCCGGCCAGGGCCAGGTCGGCCGCCTTGTCGACCCGCGGCGAATTGATCTTGCCCAGGGCGTACAGGACGAAAGCACGGCTCTCGGAATCCCGCGTGGCGTGATACTTCTCCACCAGGGGATCGACGGCGTCGGCCCCGATGCGTCCCAGCGCCTCGGCCGAGGCCATCTGGGCCTTGAGGTCGCCTTGGTCCAGATTGTCCACCAGATGGGGGATGACCCACTCTCCGAAACCGGTGACCAGCGAGATCGCCTCGTCCAGGATGGAGGCCAGCTCAGGATCGTCGTGGGGGTCGATGTAGAAAAGCGAGGAGACCATTTGGAACAGGGGACGGGCCTGGTCGCTGCCTACGCGGGACACTTCCTCCCGCACGATCTGCAGGGCCCGGTGAATTTTGGCGGGATCAGAGCTGGTGAAGAGGGACGAGAGGGATTGCAGGTCGGTCGTCATGCGGCTCCCCTTTCCTGGTTACTGTCGAGGTTGCACAAAGGCGGCCGAAAGCAGCCCGGCGCTGATCCAGGATAACAAGTTCAGGTAAATTTGGGAATCCTGCCATTCAGGATCCGGTCGGACAGAGGCGACCCTGAAATGCCTGGTAGCTTTCTCTATCCGTTAGGATGATTTTTCGAATGTGCCAACAAACGCAAATGAAGGCAGGAATTGTTGGTGACAATTGTGTAAAATCATTCCCCCGGGGCTGAACCCGACGACATTCTACCGTATCTTGAAGCTGGTGGCTGAATGACTGAGCGCTGGAAAGACAACCGGATCTGCCGGATGCTGGGCATCGATCACCCGGTCATCCAGGGCGG
>CBDUYZ010000183.1:0-5684 GCA_965371575.1 uncultured bacterium | reverse complement strand
TACTCCTCCTCCACGATGCGCATCGGCATCGCGTCGTCGTCGTGCCGCAAATCCATCCGATCGGCGCTACGAACGCGACCAGATCCAGTTTTTCAACAGCCTGCTAGAAGTAGACACCCACTCCGATGCCCCAGCCGTTCCAGTCGGAGATGACGTATTTGAGTTCGGCGTAGGCAGCCATGCTGTCGGTCATCATGAAGTTTGCTCCCCCGCCGAGGTTGACCCCAAATGCGGAGCCATCGCCGTTGAACATGAAGTCCAGGCCGACCAGGGGATAGAAGCGGCTCGTGCCGCTGGTGCCGTCGGCGCCTTTAGTTTTGACAATGAAGTGGTAATCGACGTCGAGGGCGAACACCGTCTTGCCCGCGAAAATCACAGAACCCTGGCCGGTGATCTGGGAGAGATCCCCGCCGAGCCAGAAATCCTTTCGGCCTTGAATACCGAATTCCCCGTCGTAGATGTTGAGCCCGGCTCCCCAACCCCTGGTTTCGGCGAAGGCGGGCGCAGTGGAGGCGACAAGGGTCAAAGCGAGCACGATGGCGGTCAACCAGTAGATCTTGGTGGTTTTCACAGTCGAATCCTTTCTTTTGGGAGGCTGGTCCAGGTATCCTTGCCGGTTCCGGAAGCCCCACGTGAAAATCCGTCGGAAAGATACCTTTTCCGGATTGGGTGTGCAACGGTTGAAACGCCTGGTCCGGAATTTGTCGTTGGTCCGCACCTGAAATGAAGACGGATGGGCGGCGCGGTATTTCCAAGCATTCGGCCGAACGCGGATCTATATTTAGACTTAATTCTGTCCCAGCGCACAGGCGGACACGGTGTCGCTCACGACGACCGCAACCGAAGAGGAATCTGATATGTCGAACGGCAAGACGCTCCAACAGCAAATACTCTCGAACCTCTGGTGGCTCGTGTTGCTGCGGGGAATTTTTCTATTGGTGCTCGGGATCGTATTTCTGACACGGCCGGTGGTGCCGCTGACCCTGGCCATCCTGGTGATGGGTTCCTACTGGTTCGTCGACGGCATCCTTGTCTTCACTAAATCCATCCAGGAGCGTCATACGATCAAGCACTGGGGATTCAATGCCTTCGTGGGTGTGGTCAGCATCATCGCCGGTCTGGTGGTGTTCTCGCGTCCCATCGCCAGCGCCCTGCTCACCACCACCTTCATGGTCTACTTCCTGGCCTTCGCCGCCATGGTTTCCGGTATGATGAGCCTTTCGACGGGCATCCGGATGCGCAGGGAAATCGACAACGAGTGGTATCTGATCATCGGAGGAGGGGTTTCGATCCTCTTCGGGTTGATGCTGATTGCTTCCCCGCTGTACTCGATCCTGTTCCTGGTCAAGGGTCTCGGGATCATCGCCCTGGTCGTCGGGTTCGTCCTGGTGGTCTACGCGATGCGGATCCGCAGTGCGGTGAAGCAGGCGGGGGTATAAACCAAATCAAATAGCCCGGATCATTGTCCGGGCTATTTGTCTTAACTGCCAGGGTCTACGGCCTCTGGCGGTCGAATTCCTCCAGCTCCCCGACCCAGGCCTCGCGCTGTTCCTCGGGCACGAAGAACGTGAACTGTCCCACCGCCCTTTCCACCAGCATGAGATCGATCAGGTAGTCGTTGATCGCGTCGATGGCGGTCAGGTCGGCGTTGAGAGAGTTGGTCTGGGCGTCCAGGAGATCCACGAGACTGACCAGGCCCATGGTGTAGTTGTCGGCCACGAGTTCCAGGTTCAGGCGGGCGGCCGTGGCCGCAGTTCGGCCCAGGTCGATGGCCAGCCGGCTGGCGGCGACCTGGAAGACGGAATTACGCACGTTCTGTTCAATGCGTTGGGCGGTGGCCTGACGACCGCGCATCAGGCGGTAGGTGTCCTGGGTCGTGCGCCGGGTCTGGGCGAACCGGGCGGCGCCCTCGAACAACGGCAGTGAGACAAATACGCCCACGTTCCAGAAGGTATCGTCGGGGGCAAGGGGATCAGTTGTCGTGGAGCCCTCGCCGCTCCGGGAAAACACATGGTTCACCCCGCCGGTAAGTCCAATGTCCGGAACCCAGAACGACCGGGTGGCTGCGGAGTGCTCACGCTCGGTGGCCAGGATCGAGGCGTCGTACTGCTGCAATTCCGGTGAGCCCTTGAGACCCTTTTGCACCAGGAAGTCCCGCAAGATCTCGAGGCTGTGCGGATCCCGCGTGTAGCTGTCCACGCGGGGGGCGACCAGGGTCAGGTACTGGTCGTCAAGGGTAGTATCGACCAGCTGGAGGGGAACTTCCAGCGGCTTGTCCAGCACACGGTTGAGTTCGTGCGCGGCCAGTTGCTGGTTGACTGCGGCCTGCATCACCAGGGCCTGTTCGGAAGCGATCTTGCTCTCCCAGCGGTACAGTTCGGAGCGATTCGCATCGCCCACCGAAACACGCACCCGGGCGCGTTCTAGATTGGTACGGCTGAAAGTGAGATTCTGGCGCTGGATCTGCAGCCGTGTCTGGGCACGCAGCACTTCGAGGTAGGCGGTGGCTGCTTCCAGACCCACATCCAGGCGAACCAGGTCCAGCTCTCCGACCCGAGCTTCCTGCAGGTGTTTCTCGATGGAATAACCTGCCCAGGCGCGGTCCGAATATATGAGCTGGGTGAAGGCGGCATTACCCCTGACGGTGCGTTCGGAGAGAAAGGGGCTCCAGGCGGCATTGTCCTTGTCGATCACCCGGCCGTCCAGTCCGAGATGGATCTGGGGGAGCAACTCGGCCTTGGCGATGTTCACCTGTTCGTGACCCGCGGCCACGGCGCTCTCGGTGGACGCGATATCGCGGTTTTGGGCCTGAGCCGTGGTCATGGCGGTATAAAGGTCGATGGTCTCTGTGCCCGGCTTGTCGATCCTGTCGATCATCACGGCCTCGATGATGACTTCAAAGGGCGGTGACACGCCGATCAGGTCGGCGGTCCGCATATTGAGGAACATGCGGTCGTCGCGCATCATCATCACCGGGATATCGGCCGGTTCCGTCCCCGCAAGGATTTCCTCGGCGACCAGAGCCACGCGCCGGTACATACGCTGTCTCCAACTGGCGGGCGCCGCGCCCAACAGAGCGCCGTCACGCACTTCCGGTTCACCGATCAGCGACAGTACGGGCAGCTTACGTTCGGTAAAAGCCGTCAACAAGTCGATGATTTCGGATGAGGACATGTCGATCATGGGCATCAGGTAGATGGCGTCGGCATCATCCGGCAGGTTTGCCAGGATGGATTCCACCGAGCCTTCGCCGGTAACGAAACTCGTGCGGCTGCCGGTGATCTGATCCAGGGCCGAGCCGTCGCCCGGCAGCGCGGCCATCCAGCCGGCGCTGCCGGTCACCACCAGGTGGTCGTACTGCACCACCAGATCCAGTGCCGCGATATCAGTGCTCAGCAGATTGCCCACCGTGATGTACGTGAAATTATGAAGTCCGCTTGCGCCGTCCCTGAACGGAACCTGCTGGACCTCGTGATCCAGCACCCAGGTGCCGATCACGGGATGGGCGAGGTCGGGCATACGGCCGGCTTCCCGTGACCCCAGAGGGCCGGTGGCCACGATCAGGTCGACCTGTTTGTTCCCCAGGAGGGTTTTCAGGGCGGCCTGGACCGACTCGACAGTGCCATCGGCGGTCTGGTCGAGTTCAGCCGGCGTCTCCACAGTGTAGTCCACCTCGAGGATCCGGCTGATCTCCTGCCGCAGGCTGTCGCGGAATCCCACCCCCCAGTCGGCCGCGGTTCTGTCGTGCACGAAGGCTATCCGCACCACGGGAAGCGACTGGGCTCTTGCCGACGCTGCACCCGCCGTATTGAATACCAGGATGGCCAACACAAGGATCAGCAGACGTCTGTTCACGAAGATTCCTCCGGGGTTTCGGATCGGTTCGTGCCGGCTTTCGCACCATAGATAATGGCGTAGATCACCGGCAGCACCACCATGGTCAGCACTGTTGCGAACGTGAGGCCGGCCGCAACGGTCACGGCCAGGGAGTTGAAGAAGGGATCCGGAAAAAGGGGCGCCATGCCGAGAACCGTGGTGGCCGCGGCCATGGACACCGGCCGCAGGCGGCTGGTGGCCGAGGAAAGGATGGCGGTGTAGATTTCCGCGCCCCCACTGACCTGGATGTTGATCTCGTCGATAAGCACGATGGAGTTCTTGATGATCATCCCGATGAGGCTCAGAAAACCCAGCAGGGCCAGGAACCCGAAGGGCAGACCGGTGCCCAGAAGCCCGATCGTCACGCCGATGATTCCCAGCGGCACGATCAGCCAGATCACCAGGGTCTGCCGCAGTGAATTGAAGAGTGCCACCACCAACACGATCATCATCAGGATGAACACGGGCATGCTGCCGGCCAGAGATGCCTGGGCCTCAAGCGTGCTTTTGTTCTCGCCCCACCATTCCATGCTATAGCCGGGTTGCATTTCCAGCGCCTCGACCTGGGGCCGGACCCTGGCCAGGATATTCGAGGACAGGCCGTGTTCAGGGTCGCAGAGCACCGTGATCGAGCGCCTGCGGTTGGTGCGGGTCATGATCTGGTCTTCCCAGACCGTCTCGAATCCTGCCACCACCTGGGTCAGCGGAATCGACCGTTTGGCCACCGGACTCCAGATCTGCAGATTCTGGATGCTGCTGATATCAAGGCGGTCCGGTTCGGGGGCGCGGATGATGATGGGAATGAGGTCGATACCCTCGCGGAAGACGCCGACGGTTACACCTTCGAATCCCTCGAGCAGGGTTCTGGCCACGTCGGTGCGGGTGATCCCGTTGAGGTTCGCCTGTTCCTTGGCGATTATGGGAACCACAACCTTCACCGGTTCGCCCCAGTCGGTGCGGATGTTGAAGGCGTCGGGATCGGCGTGGTAGATGGCCATGGTCTCACGGGAGAGGCGGCGCAGTTCCACCGGGTCGTTGCCGATGATCTTCACCTGCACGGCGCCCAGTTCCGCCGGACCGTTGATGAAACGCTTCACCGCGGGGATGCTCTCGGGGTAGTTGCCCTCGATCCAGTCCTGGATCTCCTCTTTCAGCCGCGCGATGTCCTTGTAGTCTTCCACATCCACCTGCATCTGGGCGAAGCCGCTGTTGGCCTTCTCCGGATTGTAGGTCAGCAGAAACCGCATGGCGCCCCCGCCGATTGTCGAAGACACGTGGTCAACCCCTGCGAGGGTCATGATGTGCTGTTCGATTTCGTAGATGTCGTGTTCAACCGTGTGGATGCTGGTGCCCTGGGGAAGCCAGTAGTCCACCAGGAACTGGTCCCGCGACGATTCGGGAAAGAAGCTGCCTTCTATGGTGCCGAATCCATAGACCGAGACGCCGAAGATCACCAGCACGACAAAGATCGATGCCCAGCGGTACTTGATGGCGCCGCCCAGCAACGCCTTGTACTTGCGATAGAAACCGGTGTCGTAGGGATCAGAGGCGGCCGCGCCTTCCTTGGCCGGCTTGACCTTGAGGAACCGGGTGGCAAGGAAGGGAGTGATGGTGACCGCGGTCACCCAGCTGAGAGTCAGGGAGACCAGGATCACCGAGAAGAGTGAGCGTGTGTACTCGCCGGTCTTGTCCTGGCTTGTGCCCACCGCGGCGAAGGCCAGGATGGCGATGAGGGTTCCGGCAAGCAGGGGGATGGCGGTCTTGCCGACCACGTCGATGGCCGCATCCCGGGGTTTTACCCCCTTGCC
>CBDUYZ010000182.1:0-5689 GCA_965371575.1 uncultured bacterium | reverse complement strand
CTGATCCTGGCGGCCGCGGTTTTTGCGTGCGGCGCCGGAACCTCCCTGGCGGGGCCGTTCTATCTGCAGGCCCACGGCGGGTTTTTCCTCTTCAATCCCGACGACGTCAACGATGTCCTGGACAGGTTCAACGAGGAGGCTGGCGGCCCTTTCTTGGACCGCATAGGTACCGGTCTGGATGTCGGATTGTCCGCGGGTCGTTCCCTCACCGCCGAACTGGGTCTGGGGTTGGGGTATGCCCGCCTGTCGGGCAACAGCGGTTTCTCGCAGGATGGGTATCTTGTCGAGTATGATTTGCCCGCCGATCTCTATGAAATCTTCCTGGACTATCTTCCCTCCAGCAGCCAGAAGGTTCGGGTAGGTGCGGGCGCCACGCTGGGCATGATCAGGAGCGCCGCAACGCTCCAGGTGACCGATCCGGTGGATGGCGACCGGCGGGACACTTTCGCGGGGGAGGGGTTCCTGTTCGCTGGTTACGCCATCGTGGAGGCCGCTGTTTCCTCGGACTGGTCCCTGTGCGGCCGGGGAGGATTCCGTCACGCGATCATCAGTGATCTCGAGGTGAACGGAGAGACGGTCTACAACGCCGACAGCCTCGACGACAAGTTGCGGTTCAACTACAGTGGGCTGTTCCTGCGGGTGGGAGTAAAGTTCCAGCCCTGAGAGCGCAGGCGGCCTGTTTTTTGCGTTATAGGCCGGATTGGGCCTCATCCAGGGCACCAAGACCCCGGGTGGCTGCTGGTTTGACCCAAAGTGGGTGCGGAAGGATCACTTGTGACCAATTTTTCGTCATCTTCCTGCCGGATTGCCGTCCGTTTTCTGCTGGCGGTCTGTCTGGCTGGATTGATTTTCCCGGTCAGCGGACGGGCGGCCGTACGCCCTACCGAGCCGGACCGCGATTTCATACCCTTGGCCGAGATTGTTCCCGGCATGACGGGGTACGGCCTGACCGTGTTCGAGGGCGCCAGGATCGATACCTTCGGCGTGCGCGTGGTAGGCCTGCTGGAAAACGTTCGCGCCGACGGCACCCTGCTCATGGTGGAAGTCAGCGGTCACGGGCTGGAACTATCGAACATCGCCCAGGGCATGAGCGGCAGCCCGGTATATCTCGACGGACGGTTTGCGGGTGCTTTGGCCTTCGGCTGGAGCGGTGCCCTGAAGCCCATCGCCGGGGTGACCCCGGCCGAGGAGATCTTGGCCTTGCCGACGTACTCGGCGGCTGTGCCGGGAGCCGGACCCAGGAGTCTGCCTCCTGATCTGCGCAGCCTGCTGACCCCGGGATCATTCGACGGACAGCTGGCGCGGGATCTCTTTCCCGAGGGGTTGTCCGATGTGAACGGGTTCGGTGACGAAGCGGCCGACCTCTCCTTCCCCTTTACGGTCGGAGAGTGGCCCCTGCCACGGGACATGATCATGACCCTACTCGGGGATCTGACCCCCGGGGGGCCGGGGGCTTTGCCCGGTCCCGAGAGCTGGATCGTCCAGCCGGTGGGACATGGCAGTCGGACGGTCGGCGACGGCGCGGATATTCCGGAACCGGGCCCGGTCTTCCGGCCCGGCAGCGCCTGTGCCGTACCCCTGATCACCGGCGATGCCAAGCTGGGTGTCATCGGTACGGTTACCTGGGTGGACGACGACCAGGTCTTCATGATGGGCCATCCCTTCATGCAACGGGGCCCGGTGGTTTGGCCACTGGCCACGGCGGAAGTCCTGACCGTGTTTCCCAGCCGGCAGATGTCCTTCAAGATCGGGACCATCGGACGAATCGTCGGGTCGGTGCATCACGACCAGCGAGCGGGACTGTCAGGTCGGACGGGACCAGCGCCGGTCATGGTGCCGGTCAGCGTCGAGCTGGAACTGCCGGCGGCCGCCGGCGCCGCGCGGCGATCCTACGAGTTCGCCGTGGTGGACGATATCCGGTTGACGCCTACTTTGGTCTTCTGGTCCCTGTACAACTCCCTGTTGGTCGAGGGAGACGACGCCAGCAACCAGAACCTGAGCTACCGGATAGAAACCGTGTGGGAGGGGCCCGACGCGCTGGCCGCCGAACCGCTGGTTCTGTCGGGAGTGGTCGCTGGACCGGGCGGTGCCGTGGGCCTGGCCGCCGAGTGGATGGCACCCTTGAGTATCCTGCTGGACAATCCCTATGACGAAGTGCGCTTGAAGAAGGTCCGGGCCAGGTTGGTGCTGACGCGGCCCATGGCTACTGCGACGATTGTCGGTCTGACCGGACCCCGTATGCTACCGGAACCGGGCCACGAGGTGGTTTTCCGGGTGGAGTTGCAACCCCGGTTGGGGGGATTGCAGATCATCGAGATGCCCGTTGTTCTGCCCGTGCACATGGAACCGGGGCCCTTCCGGGTTATCGCCGCCAGCGCGGCCGAACTGTTCGCCTTCGAGGCCCAACGGGCGTCCGGACGCTTCCAGGTGTCCAATCTGGGCGATATCCTCGACATCCTGAGAGCAGGCCGCTCCGCCGACACTCTCGTTCTGGCGCTCCTGGCACCGGGCCGGAACATGGTCCTAAAGGGACAGGAAATGCACAATCTGCCCGGAAGCGTGTCCAATTTGATCGAGACGGGGAACATGCAGGCTCCCAAAACCCTGGTTGATTACGTGCTACGCAGCGACCGGCCCACGTCCTGGGTGCTCCGCGGGCACGCCATCCGGGCATTGCGACTGAAATCCGCCCCTGAACCCATCAAGGAAGAAAGGCGACCATGAGCAGGATCAGAATCATAAACCGAGTTTGGCGGAGGCGTACGGTCTGTCTGGCGGCCGCGCTCCTGGTGGTCTGCGCCGGGTCGGGTGCCGCGTGGGGAGCGGGTCCGGTATTCTGGGATTGGCCGGCCGACCGGCCCTTCGACGAGGCGCAGCTCGAGGGCGCGGCCATCGACAGGGAAGGCAATCTGGTGGCGGGGCTGGCCGGCCGGACGGCGGGACCGCAGGGGCCCGAAGTATTCTGGCGGATCATTTCCGATGGCCGGGGCGGCTACTACACCGGCACGGGGCACGGGGGAGAAATCCACCATACGAGCGCCGCGGATCGGAGCCGCCTGGTGACCAGGCTGGAGGGCACCGAGGTGTTCAGCCTGTTAATGCTGGACGATGGTGGTCTTCTGGCGGGCTGCGGTCCTGAGGGACAGCTTTACCGGATCGACGAGGAGGGGCAGGCGACCCTGCTGGGCAGCGTACCCGGCGGTTATATCTGGGCCATGGCCGACGATCCGCACGGGGCCGTGATCTGGCTGGCGGTCGGTAGCCCGGCCGCCGTCTTTCGATTCGACCCCGGTACGGACACCCTGGAGGAAGTGGCTGCCCTGCCGGCCCAGAATGCCTTGGACCTGACCTTCGATTCCCAGGGTAGTCTGCTTGTGTCCACCCAGGGACCCGGTCTGATCTACAGTATCGACACTCGCCGGCCCGACGATCTGCGGCTCCTGTTCGAAACTGCACAGGACGAGATCCGGCAGTTCATTTCCGGTCCACAGGGGCATCTGTTCTTCCTGGCTCTTAATACCGACGGTTCCGGCCTACAGGGGAACGGTGTGTCGGCGGGTGAGAAAATGTCCGCTGTCCCGCAGGTCCTGTTGCCCCTGATGATCGAAGCCAGTGTGCCGGAAATTCCCCACGCCGCCCTGTACCGCCTTGAAGAGGACGGGCTGGTGGCGCCCTGGTGGTTTGGAGAAGTTGATCTGATGATCGCTGCCTGGAGTTCCCGGTGGGGCTGGCTGGGGGGCGGTCCCCTGGCGGATGATTCCGGGCGCACGGTCCTGTACGGCCTGACGCCACCGGCGGGCAGTCATCCGGTGGCCGGGTGGTCCGGTGGGGACGTCCTGGATATCCTAGTGACCGGGGACCGCGGCAAGGAAGAAGCAATCATCGTCTGCCAGGCCCATCCCGGCAGCGTGACGGTCCTGGGCAGTTCCGGCGATATCCCCCGGCGTGCCGTGAGTCCGCCCCTGGGCGGCGGGTTGCCCGTCCGCTGGGGCCGGCTGAACTGGACGATGGACGGGGGGGGCGGCAAGCTGGAATGGGCCGTCAGGGGAGGAAACCGCTCCGAACCCGACGACAGCTGGACCGACTGGTCGGACAGCTGGACGGATCAGAATCGGACCCTTCCCCTGGAGCCAAGCCGGTTTCTCCAGTGGCGTGTGGAGTTCCCCGCGACCAAGGGGGACAAGCCCATCCGGCTGACTTCTGTTTCGGTCAGCGCTTGGCAGGACAACCGGCCACCGGTGATCGCTTCTTTCACCCAGGAGTATCTCAAGGAGATCCATCTTGGCCAGATGAACAACCACAACGACAACATCACCCAGACCTTTCGCAGTGGCCTGCAGGCGGAGTTCAGTCGGAACAGTACCGCCGACCGCCTGGCGGAGTCCGAGAGAGCGGCGGTGGGCAGGTCGGTACGGATCTTCACCTGGGAAGGCTTCGACCCCAACGGGGACCGGATACTCTTCGATCTGGTCTACCGGCGCAGCGGTGAACAGGCCTGGCGGGAGATCCTGTCCGACCGGGCCGAGCTTCTGGGCAGCTGGGACACTTCCGAAGTGCCGGACGGTCAGTACGAAATCCGGTTGACGGTCAGCGACCGCTTGGACAATCCGGGTCACTTGGCGGCCGAATCCAGCCGGAACCTCGGTCCGATCCTCGTGGACAATACCGAGCCGGAAATCTCCGACTTCAAGCTCAAGGCCCTGGAGGAGGGTTTCCAGGTGACCCTGACCGCCAGGGACTCGGCCGGCGTGCTGGCCGGGGCCCAACTGCGTCTTCCTGACGGGACGACCGAACGGCTGGATCCTGTGGACGGCGTCTGCGATAGCCCCGCCGAAAAATTCAACGCGAAGATCGCCTGGCCCCGCCCTGGCCGTCAGCCCGGTTCAGCACCCTGGCTGGTGCGTGTCGAGGTCCGGGACCTGGGCGGTAACACGGCCGTTGCCGAGGGTGATGTCCCGTGAACGAGGGTGAAATCTTTGCCGCTTTCCACACCCATGAGCGCTGGATCGCCGAGGCGATGAAGGAAGCCAGGTTGGCCTGGGACAAGGGGGAAGTCCCGGTCGGCGCGGTGGTCGTCAGGGACGGACAGGTCATCGGGCGTGGCCACAACCAGGTGGAGACCCTGCGGGATCCGACGGCTCACGCGGAAATTCTGGCCATTGGCGCGGCCAGCGGCCACGGGGCAAGCTGGCGCCTGGAGGACGCCACACTCTACGTGACCCTGGAGCCCTGTACCATGTGTTGCGGAGCTATCCTGTTGGCCCGTGTGGAAAGGGTTGTTTTCGGGGCGGCGGATCCCCGGGCCGGTGCCGTGGTTTCCACCAGTCGCCTTCTGGACGGAAATCCCTATAACCAGCGGGTCGAGATCGTCGGAGGCATTTCAGCAACTGACTGCGGATCCGTTTTGTCGGATTTTTTCCGTTCCCGGCGGGATTGAAACCGGGCGCGGACCCGGAACCGGGCCGTATTGATTTTCGTTTTGGTCAGTGCTATATTCCCCGCCTTGTTCCCGCGGAGAGGTGCGAGAGTGGCTTAATCGGCACGACTGGAAATCGTGTGTGCCGCAAGGTACCGAGGGTTCGAATCCCTCCCTCTCCGCCACCCGGTTATCGGTCAAACGGGGAAATTGCGCTTGCGGAGAGGTGCCGGAGTGGTCGAACGGGGCGGTCTCGAAAACCGTTGAGCCCTT
>CBDUYZ010000181.1:0-5764 GCA_965371575.1 uncultured bacterium | reverse complement strand
CAAATCTGATCATACACACCCTCGCTACGGTGATTCATGAATAATCCGGGTTAATTGACTGCCGCAAATCCATCTTTTATTATTGCAAGCACGCGAACCCCGGTCATTCTTGTCTGAACCGAGACAGGGTTGAATAGCTGCCCACAGGAGGAACCATGAAGATTGCGGTATGTGTGAAACAGGTTCCCGATTCGGAAACCAGGATCAATCTGGCCGCGCCCGCCGCCGAGCTGGATAAATCCGGGTTCACCCGCGTCCTGAACCCCTACGATGCCTACGCCGTCGAGGAAGCCATCAAGATCAAGGAGGCCGGTGGCGAGGTCGAAGTGACAGCCATCACCATCGGGCCGGACACCGTCAAGGAAACCCTCAAGAAGGATTGTCTGGCCGTGGGCTGCGACAAGGCCGTGATCATCACCGATCCGGCCCTGGACGGGGCAGATGAGACCGCCCTGTCCACGGTCCTGGCCGCGGTTCTGGGACGTGACGCCTACGACCTGATCCTGTTCGGCATCAAGGCCATCGACGACGACAGCGGCCAGGTCGGCATCATGGTCGCCGAAAAGATGGCGCTGCCCCACGTGTCGACCATCACCCACTTGGACATGGCCGACGGATCGTTGACCGCCCACCGTGAGATCGAGGGCGGCAAGGAAATCGTCACCGCCTCACTGCCGGCGGTGTTGACCTGTCAGAAGGGGTTGAACGAACCCCGCCTGCCGAGCCTGCCCAACATCATGAAGGCCGGCACGAAACCCATGGAGACGCTGACCTGCGCGGACCTGGGCATCGAGGTCCCGGCCAGCCTGGTCGAGATCAAGCTCTACTCCCCGCCGCCGGCGCGGGCCGAATGTAAACTGGTCGAAGCCGAAGAACCGGCTGCGGCCGCCAAGGAGTTGGCCCGCCTGCTTCATGAAGAGGCCAAGGTGATCTGATACCTGCGTTTTCCAACCCGGCCCCAGGGCCGAGGGGAGTTCTGATATGCCGAACATTGCCGTATTCATCGAACAGCGGGACGGCGCCCCCAAGAAGGTCGTCTGGCAGATGATGAGCGAAGCCCGCCGCATCGTCGACGCCAGCGGCGGCGAGGTGTGGGGCGTTTTCCTGGGCATCGATCCGTCCACGTCTACCGCCGCAGCCGGAAAGTACGGAGCCGACAAGGTCTTCTCCGCCACCGGCGAGGAATTCAACCTTTACAACAGTGAGATCTACGGGACCGCCCTGGCGTCCTTCTGCAAGTCCGCCGGCCCGGACATCCTGCTCATCGGTTCGACGGCCATGGGCAAGGATCTCGGTCCCAAGGTGGCCGCCAAGCTGGAATGCGCGTGCATCAGCGACGCGGTGGGCCTCAAGTACGAGGGCGGTTGGGAAGTGCGGCGGCCCATCTACGCCGGCAAGTGTTTCGCCGACGTGGCCCCCAAATCGGCCATGGCCGTGGTTGGCATCCGGCCCAACGCCTTCATCCTCGAGGAAAAGGCCGCTCCGGCGGCCGGCGAGACCTTCGAGGCGAACACCGCCGGCATCGACCCCAAAGCCGTCGTCAAGAGCATCAAGTCCGGAGACGGGGGGAAGATTGAATTGACCGAAGCCGAGTTCATCGTTTCGGGCGGCCGGGGCATCAAGGGCGCCGAGAACTTCGAACTGATCGAGAAACTGGCCGATTCCCTGGGCGCGGCCGCCGGTGCCAGCCGGGCCATAGTCGACGCCGGCTGGGTGGACTACTCGCACCAGGTCGGCCAGACCGGCAAGACCGTCGGCCCGAACCTCTACATAGCCTGCGGGATCAGCGGCGCCATTCAACATCTGGCCGGGATGAGCAGCAGCAAATGCATCGTGGCGATCAACAAGGACGCCAACGCCCCCATCTTCAAGGTGGCGGACTACGGCATTGTCGCGGATCTGTTCGATATCGTGCCGGTATTGACGGACGAGATCGGCAAGATCAGAAGCTGACCCCAGCCAAGGTTGACAGGCCGCCCCAGGGTGGGGCGGCCTGTGCATCACCCCCGGTGGCCATCAGATAGAGGCGTAGCCATGCCGGAAGCCCCACCCCGAAACGTCATGCAGGCCACCTGGAACTGGCGGGCCCGCACGGGCGCCCCTCGCACAGACCCGGCAGGCGGCTATCGCCGCGGCGCCCTGGTCCAGGCTCTGGTGATGGGGCTCATCGCGGCGGTCCTGTTTTTCGGACTCCACCATCATATTCTGGCCCGCGTCATCTGGACCCTCGCAGCCCTCGTGCTGATTCTGGGGCTGGCCTTTCCGTCCGCCTACCGGCCCATCCACGCCTGCGGTAAATGGGCGGGCCGCGTGACCGGCAAGGCCCTCACCCATCTGTTGCTGATTCCCTTTTTCTTCCTCTTCTTCGCACCGGTGGCCATGATCCTGCGCTGGCAGAACCGTGATCCCCTGCACCGCGGATTCCGGGATCCCCAGTGGACCTACTGGATCGGCAGATCTGCCAAGTCGCGCGGAGAAAACATCGAAAGGCAGTTTCTGCGCGAAGACAGGGACGCCCGCAGCCAGCTCCGCCCAGTCGGCGATTTCGACAAGGGGCGAAGGGCGAACCGGCCATGAACATACTCGGCATCTCGGCCTACTACCACGATTCGGCGGCTTGCCTGGTCCGTGACGGTCACCTGACGGCGGCGGCCCAGGAAGAGCGCTTCACCCGCCGCAAACATGACTCCGGATTCCCTGTCAACGCCGTACGGTACTGTCTTGCCGAAGGCGACGTTCCGAAAAACGGCCTCGACGCAGTGGTCTTCTACGACAAGCCCCTGACCAAGTTCGCCCGCATCGCCAAGACCTGTTTTTCGGTGGCTCCCCGTGGTTTGCAGCCCTTCCTGATGGCCATGCCCCTGTGGCTGCAGGAAAAATTGTGGATTCCCACCGACATCGAAAAGGCCCTGCGCACGGTCGGCGGCGGCCGGGCGGACAAGCTCTATTTCTGCGAGCACCACGAATCCCACGCCGCCAGCGCCTTCTTCCCCAGCCCATTCGAAAGCGCGGCCGTCCTGACCATGGACGGCGTCGGCGAATGGACCACGACCTCCCTGGGCCGGGGCTCCGGCAACCGGGTGGACATGCTGGAGGAACTCCACTTTCCCCATTCCCTCGGACTCCTGTATTCCGCCTTCACGTACTTCACGGGTTTCCGGGTCAACTCCGGGGAATACAAGCTCATGGGGCTGGCGCCCTACGGCGAACCCGCGTACGTCGACCGGATCCTCGACAACCTCATCGACATCCGCGGGGACGGTTCCTTCCGTCTGAACATGGACTACTTCGGCTTCCATGACGGCCTTACCATGACCAACGAGGACTTTGCCCGGCTGTTCGACGGCCCGGCGCGACGACCGGAAACGGACCTGACCCGGCGCGAGATGGACCTGGCCCGTTCGGTGCAGGTGGTAACCGAGGAGATCGTTCTGAAGCAGGTCGCCCACGCAGCCCGGGTCACCGAGGAGAAGAACCTCTGCCTGGCCGGAGGGGTCGCCCTGAACTGCGTCGCCAACGGCCGGATCCTTCGTGAGGGTCCCTTCGAGAACATCTGGATCCAGCCCGCCGCCGGTGACGCCGGCGGCGCCCTGGGTGCGGCCCTGCACATCTGGCACCAGGTGCAGGACAACCCCCGCACCGTCGAGGGGAATACGGACTCGATGCGTGGCGCCTACCTGGGCCCCGCCTACCCCGACGACGAGATCAGTGACTGGCTTGACCACCAGGGGTATCCCTACCGGTCCCTGGCCGACGGCGACCTGGAAAACGAGGTGGCGCGCCTCGTCGAGGATCAGAAGGTCGTGGGCCTGTTCCAGGGACGGATGGAATTCGGTCCGCGGGCCCTGGGCAACCGCTCGATCATCGGCGACGCCCGTTCACCGCAAATGCAGTCGGTCCTCAACCTGAAAATCAAGTACCGAGAATCCTTCCGGCCCTTCGCGCCGTCATGCCTGGAAGAGAGAATCGGCGACTTCTTCGACATCGACCGGCCCAGCCCCTATATGCTGCTGGTGGCTCCGGTGCAGCCCGACCGCTGTCTGCCGCCGGAACACCTTGATGACGGTACCGACCTGTTCAAACGGGTCTGTCGGCCCCGTTCGGACGTCCCGGCCATCACGCATGTGGATTATTCGGCCCGCATCCAATCGGTCAGCCGGAAAACCAACCCCCGCTATCACCGGATCATCCAGGCCTTCGAGGAAAGAACAGGCTACGGAATCATCATCAACACATCGTTCAACGTGCGCGGCGAACCCATCGTCTGCACCCCCGAGGACGCCTACCGCTGCTTCATGAGGACGGAGATGGATTTCCTGGCGCTGGGGAACCACATTCTTGAAAAATCGGCACAGCCCGCCATGGACCTCGCCACCGAGGCGTGGCAGGAGGAATTTCCCCTGGATTGACCGCAGGCCGACTCGGCATGATCTTGAATGTGGGACCTTCAGGATGAAAGGACATGACCGCGTGCGCAAATTCTTCTACATCGGCCGGTTATGCCGGGAAATATTCCAGTTCGCCATGCAGAACAAGGCCTGGTGGATCGTACCCACCGTCCTGATCCTGCTGTTGCTCGGCGTGCTCATCTTTTCAGGCCAGGCCGTGGCGCCCTTCATCTACACGCTTTTCTAGCAGGGGTGGCAGGGATACGAAAACGCCGCCGCGGACTCGCACTGCGGCGGCATTTTCATTGTCTCTGCCACTCGCCTAGGAGGCGACTTTCGCCAGCAAATCCTCTTTCAGGCCATCGCTGGCTGGTTTTTCGCCGAACCACACCGTCCACAGGGCTTTGACGAACTCGAAATTCGCGATGAGGCCCATGTCCTCCCCGTTCAAAACGGTCTGCAAACCCACATTGGGGATGTACGTGAAGACGAGTTCGTCCCCCTCCTGCGCGTCGTTCTTGAAGTAGGCGAAGAATTCGTCCATCTCCACCTGGAAGGTGGACAGGTCATCGTAGTTCTCTTCGATGACTTCCTTGAAGGCATTGACGAGTTTCTCCCTGCTGAAACCTCGCACCAGGTCCATCCGGATCATCTTGGGTGCATCCAGGTTCAACAGGGCCAGGCCCTGGTCGCCTTCCAGCACGGTACCCTCGACCACGTAGGAAACGATGACGTAGACGTTGACCTTCAGGAAGGTCTTTTCCCGCAGGCCAACCCCGGTGACGGTCAGGATGTGGCCGCCCACCTCCGAATCGATGGCCACCGTATCCTCGTATGTCATTTCCGTTTCGGGTTCGACGATGGCGCCGGACGCCAGCGGCAGTAAAAGGATTATCAGGACGAACAGACTCACCATGCGTGCGAATTTGTACATGACGTTTCTCTCCCTGGCCGATGGAAAAATGACGGGACGGTTTCATCCACTGGGCGTAAGACTACCGCCACCGCGTCGAACAGACAAGCAAAAGGGTTGAACCCGGAATATACAAAAAAGTGCCCGTGGACGCAGAACGTCCACGGACACTGGTCATGAAGGGATATTAATACCTGAATGACTCTATTTGGAGTTTGTCATCGTCGTCGTCATCATCGTCGTCATCGTCGTCTTCTTCACAGTGTCCGGGGCCGATGAGCCCGTTGTTGTAGTCGTCGAAGGTCTCGTGCCACATCATGACCATGTCGACTTCGCCGTCGCTCAGGTCACCCCAGTCCATGTAGTCATGGTCGGCCAGGAAGGCGTCGGCATCGGTCACGTAGTCCGCGACTGCGGCATCGCTGGCGCCGGCGGCGAAGTTGAGCTTGGCGGCCAGCAACTG
>CBDUYZ010000180.1:0-5791 GCA_965371575.1 uncultured bacterium | reverse complement strand
CTATCCCGGCCTCAAGCGAGGCCAGGGCCAGCTTATGGTCGTAGTGGATGTCGGCCACCAGAGGGACATTGACATTGGCAATGATCCGGGGCAGGGCGGTGGCGGCGGCCTGATCGTTCACCGTCACCCGCACTAACTCCGCGCCGGCGGCGGCCAGTTCCTTGACCTGCTGGATGGTGGCTTCGTGGTCTCCGGTTTTCGTGGTGGTCATGCTCTGCACCCGCACCGGGGCGCCGCCACCCACAGTCACACCGCCGACGGAAATCCGGCGGGTCTGCCGGCGGGGCGCGCAGATCGGCTGAAGGCCGCTGTTCTTCTTTTCGTTCATCTATTCATCCTCGAGGGCAGGGCCGGCCACGCGTATGTCGCCTTTGCGCACCGTCACACCCGTCTGATCCAGATACTCCAGCATGGGAATGCCCAGCTTGCGGGTCAGCCCGCTCAGTTCCCGGAAAATGGCGAAGGCCAGTTCGGTTTCGCTCGTGAAATGGTCGCGCAGTTTCCCCTGCAGACCGTTCCAGGCATCGGTCGCCACAAGGTATTCATTGTTTATCGCCACGGCATGCCCGTGGTCGACCAGATGCCGCGCCACCTCGGCCGGCTTGAACTCGCCCAGGACCGGATTCTTCGCGGCGCTCTTGAACACCGGGGAATTTTCGGTCCAGTTGTCCAGCCCCGGCCATTCCAGTCCGCAGGCCTGCAGTTCTTTTGCCGCGGCTTCCACCGCCTTGGCCATGACGGCGGTCAAGGCAGGACCCTGGCCGGTCAACCCGATACGGTCCCCCACTACCACCCAGGGCGCATGCTCGGCCAGCGCTTGCGTGACGGCGTTCCACTCGTTGGCACCGCCCTTGAACTTGACCTTGCGGCGGGCCTCTTCTTTCGGAATACCCAGGCGCAGCGGGAACCTTTCCGCATAGGCCGCAACCAGCTCCGCGATCTTCTCGGACAGTTCCTCGACAAGACCCCGGTGATACAGACGTTTGCCGACCTGGACCGCCTCGAGATCATCCTGCTGCCCCATGGCTTCACTCATCGACAGCCCGGCGAAACCCGCTTCCCTGAGATTCTGGCGGAACAGCTCGGCCGGATCGCCATCCTCGAGCACCGCTAGTACCTGCAGGGCACTGTCCTCGAATCGCTTGTGCCGGCGCGGCCGCGGATCCAGCACGATTCCCCCGGCGATGCTCGTCACCGGTGAGTAAAAGCGCAGGACGAGCCGGTCTTCCCGAGCGGCCACCAGTTCGTCCTCGAGATGGAGTTGGGCCAAGCCCGTGCGCGGTCCGCCGTCGCCGCCGAGTTCCTGCTGATCGAGCAGCACGATGCGCGCCAGCACCTCGCGGCCGGCGTGATTGATGTGCAGCCGCTGGCGGTTCTTGATCACCCCCCTGTGATGGGGCATGACGTTTACCCGTATGTCGAGGCGGCGCGTCACTTGCACACCCTCGCGGGTGGTGACCTGGAAGCCGCGCTGCACCTCGTCCTTCTTGATCCCGTGCAGGGCCAGGGCCAGCCTTTGTCCCGAAGCCCCGCGGGGGGCCTTCTGGTCGTGGACCTGGATCTCCCGCACCCGGACCTGCTGACCAGTGGGCTGTATCGCCAGCCGGTCACCCACCGCAACCGATCCAGCCCAGCAGGTTCCCGTCACGATCACACCGGCTCCGGGCAGGGTGAAGACGCGGTCGATCGGGAGCCTGAAAGCACCCTCCTGCGCGCGCGCAGGCAGGGCAAGTGCCTCGTTTTTCAGCGCGGCCTTCAATTCCTCCAGGCCCGTGCCCTGGTGGGCCGACACCGGAACAATGGGTTTCCCGTCCAGGAACGTGCCCTCGACCAGCTCCATCGCCTCTTCGCTGGCGACGGCGACGAAGTCCTCGTCCACCATGTCGGTCTTGGTGATCACCACGACCCCGCTTTGCACTCCGAGTGAGTCCAGGATCTCCAGATGTTCGATGGTCTGGGGCATGACGCTCTCGTCGGCGGCGATCACGAGGAAGGCCAGATCCACCCCGCCCGCGCCGGAAACCATCTGCTTGACGAACTTCTCGTGCCCGGGCATGTCCACCACGCCCAGCAGCACCCCGTCGCCCAGGTCAAACTCGGCGAAGCCCAGCTCGATACTGATGCCCCGCTCCCGTTCCTCTTTCAGGCGATCGGTGTTCGTGCCGGTAAGCGCGGTGATCAGCGCGGTCTTGCCGTGATCCACGTGGCCGGCTGCGCCGAGTATGTAATGGCGTTCCTGTGTCGTCATGGGGTCCTGTCGTCCGGGTCCGGGGTTTGCAGGCGATCGGCCCTGGAATATAGCACAGAGTGGCGGGATGGGACCAGCCGGCCCGCGAATACCGCGTGTTTCCTTGGCAGGAATTCTACACCAAACAGATTTCCCTTACCAAATTTCAGTGATCCTGATCCTCGGAGATCTGGGCGGTGACCAACTGCGCGTAGACCCCGCCGGCCGCCAGCAGCTGGGCGTGGCGTCCCTGTTCGACCAACCGGCCCTCGTCCAGCACCAGAATCTGATCGGCGTCGCGCACGGTGCTCAGACGGTGGGCGACCACGATACGGGTGCAGCCCAGGCCGGCCAGGGAAGCCTGGATCATTCTTTCGATCTCGGCGTCGAGCGAGCTGGTGGCCTCGTCCAGAAAGAGAATGGCCGGATCGCGGGCCAGCGCACGAGCCAGGGCGATGCGCTGCCTTTGCCCGCCCGAAAGCGAGAGACCGCCTTCGGCCAGGATCGTGTCGTAGCCCAGCGGCATCAGCAGTATCTCGTCGTGGATGTGGGCCAGCTTGGCCGCCAGTTCGATGCTGTCCCGCGAGAGTTCAGGATCGGCCAGCGAGATGTTGCTGTGGATGGTGCCGCTGAACAGATGCGTGTGCTGGGTGACGACACCCAGTTGCGACCGCACGCTACGTGCTTCCAGCCCAGCCAGATCCTGGCCGTCGATGAGGATCCTGCCCTGATCCGGCCGGTACAGGCCCAGCATCAGGTTTGCGAGCGTGGTCTTGCCGGCGGCCGAACGTCCGACCACCGCCACCAGCTGGCCCGGCTCGATCTGGATCGAGACGTCCCGGATCGCCGGGGGGCTGTTGGGAGCGTAGCGGAACGTCACGTCCGCGACCTGGATACGGCCTTGCAGGGGCGGGGCCGGCTCCACGCGCGCGGGATCCTGTTCTTGCGGTGTGGCCAGCACATCGTCCAGACGGTCCACGTAGCTGCCCAGTTCCTGAAACGAAAGTGCTGTATGCACCAGCGAGGAGAGTGGCTCCAGGAAGCCTGCGGCCAGCGCGTTGAGTGCGAGCATGGTGCCCAGACTCAGATGCCCGGCTATGACGAGGTGCCCGCCCACCAGCAGGATCACCAGCGGCGAGGCGAAGCTCAGCGCACCGACAACCGACTGGATCAGGGCGTCCAGTCGGCCACGCGCGATGTTCACGTTCAGGACATCGACGAAAAGATTGGACCAGTGGCCCAGGGCCCGCGGCTCGGCACCGGCGGCCTTGAGTGTCTCGATACCCGCGAACATCTGCACCTGATACCCGTGTGAGCGGGCTTCCTTGGCCAGGTTCTCGGTCATCAGTTCGCGAATACGACGGCGCGAAGCCAGAAAGACGATGACACGCAGCAGACCCAGCCCCACGACGATACCGCCCAGCAGCGGGCTGAGCACCAGCAGCAGGGCCAGGTACGAGACCAGCATCACGCTGTCCAGCACACCTGAAAGCGCGCTGGCGGCGATGATCTCCCGGACGGCGGAATTGCTGTTCAGGCGCATGATCAGATCGCCGGTCGACCGGGTCTGGAAGAAGAGATAGGGCAGGGAGAACAGATGTTCCAGGAAGTCGAGCGTCATCCTGGCATCCAGCTCGGTGCGCAGGTACAACAGCAGATGGCTACGGACAAAAGAAGTCAAAAAGTGGAAGGCCACCAACGAGGCGAAGCCCAGGGCCAGGATTTGCATCAGGCCCAGATCTCCGTCCGGTATCACCCGATCAACAAGGACCCCGGTCAGGACCGGCAGCCCCAGGCCGATGATCTGCGCCATGGCTGTCAGGGAGATGATCTTTGTCCACATACCCGAGTTCGAAAGCACGCGGCGGATGTAGGCCCACACCGGTCGCGAATCGTCGCCCCCGAGCGTGAATGATTCCATTGGTTCGAAGGTCAGGGCCACGCCGGTGAACTGGCGGCCAAACTCCTCGAAGCTCACCCTGCGGGGGCCCAGGGACGAGTCGACGATGCGCACGCCGTCCTTGTCGCGACTCTCGAATACGACGAAGTGATCGAAACCCCAGTGCAGGATCGAAGCGGCGGGCAGCAAGCCCAGGTCGGCGACGTCCAGAGATACGCCCCGCCCCCGCAGCCCGTAGCGCCGGGCGGCCTGGACGATGCCCAGGGCGTTGACGCCGTCGCGGCCGTGACCGATCTGGCGACGTATCTCGTCCAGACGTACGCGATAGCCGTGCCACCTGAGGACCATCGCCAGGCAGGCGGCGCCGCAGTCGGCAGAAGTGTTCTGCTGAACGTAGTGGATTCTCTTTTGCCGCCTGCCCCACATGAAATGGATTCTCCTCTGGCGGGATCGTTCTAGCTGTTCGGGGCCTCGCCCTCGTTGCTGTCAAAAGCCCCCAAGGCTGGTATGAGGTGCAACAGCACCGGTGTGGCACGTAGCCACACGCGCAAAGTGCCGCGACTGCCGTCGGTCAGCTGCTCGACGGAGTCTCCGGTTGCCTGCAAACCGGCGATGACTCTTACTACCGGACCACAGGGCAAACCATGGTCGTCTCCCAGGGAATTGTCGGTCCGGGTCGGCCCGACAACTCCGTCTTCGATTTGCATCAGCTTGGCGGCCAATCGAAAAGGAAACTCCCCCTCCACCTGGAACCAGGCTTCCTGGCCGACCTGGAGCTCTTCGCCTGCGGACGCGGGGAAAACGGCCAGCACCGACCAGCCACCATCTGTCTGCCTGGCCACCGCCGGTCCGGTGGCGAACTCATCCATGTGGCCCAGGATGAGATAGGCCAAGGCAGCGAGGAAAAAAAGCACCAGCAGACGATAAGTCCAGCCGAGCCAGCGTGGTGAGAGCTGGAGCAGATCTCCGAGGTTATGGCCGCCGGACCGATGGTGCTCCAGAGCCTCCGTACGAAAGATGTCCCTGTCGGATACCTGGTTGTCTTCAGTCAAAAGCGACCGTCCTGATGGCTGGCGATGGGGTGAGATGGGGACCATTGCCGGTCCGGAAAAGAATCCTGGGTCAGGCAAGAGGGCCTGTCAACCATCCATGAGATGCGGCTGGAGGTACCGCATGCGCGAAAGGGCGACCATATTCGTCAGCCTTGAACAATGCGGAGGATGAAAGGCGATGAAATTTGATTGTCTATGGGATTGCCGTTTGGTATAATCATCCCGGCTGGAGCATAACCAATCACGCCCGGCCATATCTTTTTTTTAAGGAGGGGTGAAATATGATCAAGCGGATCAACGATGATCGCCTGTCGGAAGTCAATGGTGGTGGCAGCCAGTCCGATCCTACTTGCTTCTGTTCCGTTGTCTGCTCTTGCAATCAGGGAAAGCAGTCTGCCAAGAACGAGGCCAGGGGTGTCGTGGCTGAATTCCGGAGCTTTACCAAGAACGCTTAAGGGTGATGGGTACTGGCCCGGCGACCATCTGGTCGCCGGGCACCATGGCCAGGCAAGAGGGCATGGCAAATCACGCTAGGCATATCTTTTTTTAAGGGGGTGAAATATGATCAAGCGAATCAACGGTGATCGCCTGTCGGAAGTCAATGGTGGCGGC
>CBDUYZ010000179.1:0-5839 GCA_965371575.1 uncultured bacterium | reverse complement strand
GGCCGGCCTGGGAGCAGGTCATTGCCCCAGAGGCGAAATACCGACCAACAATATATATTTTGCGGTGCCCACCCGGTTGATAGTAGAGTGACCAGGCCACCATTGATCCGGCCCAGGCCGAGAAAGACGACAAACACAATGCGTATCCTGTGTCATCTTGCCCTGATCCTGGCCCTCGTCCTTCCGTTGGCCGCCCTGGCGGACGAAGGCGGGGAAATAGAGCCCACTCCTCAGCGCCTCTTCCACATCGAGCGCAATAAAAACACCAACATCGTGGTCTACGACGCCCGGGTTCTGCCCGACTCGAATCTGGCCGAGGACGACCCCGTCATCGTCTACTGGCTGAAGCTGGCCGAGGGCGGCCACCGCAAGGAGTTGAAGGGGATCGAAAAAAGGATGGCGTACGGTTTCAAGGTCGAGTCGCGCGAGGGCAACCGGCTCGTCATCAAAATGAAAGCGGATGTGGGCCGGGACCTGGTGGTGGATGTTCATGAGGGTGTTTACCGGGCGTTCATGGAGATCGACGGACGCCAGGCACTTTTGGAGAAGATTTATATCTTTGCCAAGGAGACCCTGATGTTGCCCTCTGTGAAATACCTGGAACTGTTCGGCACTGATGTCGAAACTGGAGAAGAGATCTACGAGAAATTTCTGCCCTGAACAGGCCGCGGACTCTCGGAAACCATGAAAAGTATTTACCAGTACTTCTCCGCATGAATTTGTCCGGGTTCCTGCCTGGAGCCCTCGACAAAACCCTCTTTGCCCAACCTCTCGATCATGCCTTCGATCATGCCGGGATTGCCGCACAGCAGCACATGGGTGCCGTCGGGGGCGGGTTTCGTGCCCATGGCCGTTTCCACCAGCCCGCGATCCCACAGGTCCTGGACGTAGCCGGTTTGCCCCGACCAAGGCACCAATTCCTCACCGGGCCGGCTGATGACCGGGATGTAGTGGAAGGTCGGGCAGTAGCGCTGCATGGCGATGAGTTCGCCGCTGTAACCCAGGTCCCAGCTGTGGCGCGCCCCCAACAGGACCACCGTGTGCGGGTCGAGTTGACGTGCCGATTCGCTGCGCAGCATGCTCATGTAGGGCGCCAAACCGGTGCCTGTCCCCACCAGAATGAGGTTGTTGCCGTCAGGCACGTCGTCGAGAGTGAACATGCCGCTGATCTTCTTGCCCAGGAAGACACGATCTCCCGGGTTCAGGGCGAACAGCCGCGGCGTCAAGGCGCCGGATTGCACCAGGGTTATGTAGAACTCCAGGTAACCCGCCTCCGCCGGTGTCGAGGCGATGCTGTAGGCCCGGCGAATGAGCTTGTCGGTGATCGCTTCCCCGGAATCCGTGGTCATGGGTTCCGGGTCCGAGAGCATGGTGCGTGGTGCGGACGCGGGCAGGCCCAGAACGGTGAATTGTCCCGGCTCCCACACCGGCAGTTCCCAGCCGTCCGGAGCAACCCTCAGGATGATCAGCCCCGAGGCGACCTCGCTGCGATGTGTCACGACGGCATTCAGTGCCGGGGCCATGGTAGTGTCCTTTTCATGAGAAAATCCGAGACATGTTCGTGAGCTTCAATCTACTAACTAATTGATCCGTGTCGACACGGCAGGCACAACTCAAGGCATCCGGTATAACACCACTTCCAGGGGTTCGGCATCCCCGAGATCCTCATCTTCCTCTTCATCAGCCTCGAACCCCGCCATCATGGCCTGCCGGGCCTGATCGAAGTTGCGGATCACCAGAAAATTGCGGCCATCCATGAAGACCAGCCGGTCCTCGTTGCCGTCGAAGCCGGGAACTGTCAGGGTCATCTTTTCGAGGAATTCGCCGGACGCGGAGATGACGTCGTACCGGCCCGCGGTGCCAGTTTCCAGCAGCTTGTCCTGGTCGTAGCAGGTCGTTACGAACAGCCGGCCGTCGTCCGCCACGTCCAGGCCCATGATCGCCGGATCGTTGTCCAGGGCCTTGCTCTCGATTTCCTGCCTGACTCCGTTTATGACGATGATCATGCCGTCGGTCAGATCTTCCTTGTCCCCGGATTCGCGATGACGGGGCTCGAACGCGCGGGTCATGGTCCGCACCAGTTCGCCGTCCAGGTCGCGGGCGTTGATGATGTAGTCGTCGCGCACCGGCGCGGTGTACAGGACGGCGTCCGGTCCGATGGCCCACTGGTCCAGCTCCGAGAACTGGGCTTCTTCGTCGAATTCGTGCCGCTGAAGATCGCTTTCCTGGGTGTGCTCCACGACGACGACCTCATCGTTGCCCTCCATGTCCATGATAGCCAAGATATTGGTGGCGAAGCTCTTGCCCGCTTCCATGTCGAAAGTCGCCCAGCCCCGGACACCGACCAGGTGGTCGCCGCACCTGGTAAGTTCGCGTACGAAATTGAAGCCGCCTTCTTCGGGCTTGCCGCCGAAATGGATCTCGCCGCCGGGAGTGTCGTCGGAATTGATCACGGTGACCTTGCCGGGAAAGCCCTGGATCACGCCGACCTTTCCGTCATCGAGTTTGAACATGCCGTGCGGCTGGTTCAGCTCCCCGGGGCCTTCGCCCTGCCGGCCCAGCGTGGTCATCAGTTCACCCGCGGATGAGATGACCAGGACCTGCGAAAGCTGCCGGTCGATGAGATACACCTCGCCGTCGTTCCCGACCTCGGCGTCGAAGATCACGCCGAGCAGGATGTCTTCATCGTCCTGGCCCCCGATACGCCACTGCTCGACCAATTCGACGGTGCGAGTGGCCGGCGGACCGGCGGGTAGGGTGACGGTTGCCGGGACGGCCTGGGCGGTCGCGGCGGTCATGATCATGATCAGGGTTGATACGAGGGTCGGGCGGCCGGCGGCGGCGATGGCATATCTCATGGGATTCCCCCAGCAACGGTATGGATGGCCTGTCTGGTCGACTAAATTCGGTCAAAGCAGCCGCAGCGAGCAGCGGGTACTTCAACTCAGATAATGCCCGCTGGTTCCGGTTTTGGGAAGAAGAACCCCCCGCGAAACCAGTCCGCGGGGGGAGGGAATCCCGGTATTCGTGGAATCAGAAACTGAATCTCGCGGCCAAACCCCAGACTACGTTTTCCTTCTTGCCGTAGTGCAGCAACTCGTCGTTGTCCAGTGCCTTCTTGGCATCGCCCAGGAGCGAGGAATAGGCCACGCTGGGGACGATGGACAGGAAGGGGATCGGGCTGAAGGGCACCTCGGCGCGCACGAAGAAATCGGTCATTGATGCGCCGAGATCAGTGGGGAGAGCTGTAAGATCATCCGTGAAGAAGTAGCCTCCGATATAGTTCTCGGAGCCCAGGCCCAAACCGCCGGCCAGGTTGAAATTCATGGTCTCGCCCACACTGAAATCATGACACACGCTGGCTGCCCAGTAGGCTCCCCTGTGCCTGTCGATGTCCTGATAGACCGTCAGGGAGGGCGACAGCAGGACGTTTATTTCCGCGCCGAGATAGAATTCCGTGGTGTCGCCGAAGTGGTGTTTTGGGTAGGAGTAATGCAGGAACCCCGCCCCCAGTTCGATGATGGCCAGCTCCAGCTTGTAGCCGAGCTTGTAGTCGCCTTCGGTGAATTTTCCCTTGGTGCCGTTGATGTCGGTCAAGTCCATGTTGCCCCAGGCGCCCAGGGTGAAGCCCAGCAGTGCGATTTCGAGGTTGGGTTGCAGGACAGCGTCGTCCACGAGATTCATACCTCGCCAGACGTACTTGGTGTACACGGGCACTTCAGCCTCGATGTCCAGCGGGCCGAGGGCCAGGGCGGGGACCGTGGCGGCGGCGGCCGCCAGACAGGTCAGGGCTATCAACAGAAGCTTTTTCATTTCATCTCCTTGGGACCGTAACTTGCGTCCGGATTTTCCGACGGAGGGTCCGTTTCCCGCCGTTATAACGTTTCATTAAGGAGTTTTCGGCCAGGAAATGCTCAGGTCAAGAGGTTTTGAAAAGATTGATCAAGGACTCTGGACTCCGGTCGAAATTGGACAATGGAGACAAGAATTCGCCAAATCGAGAGGAATCGCCTTGAGCAGGGAATTGAACCTTCCGGGCTCCGAGATGCCCGTCATCGACGAGTCGCGTCTGATGACCGAATTCGGTGGGGATAAGGAAATTCTGAGCGAGCTGCGCGACCTGTTCCTGGAGCACGCGACGCTCCTGTACAAGGCCATGAAAGAAGCCGTCGCCAACGGCGATTGCGAAATGGTGGCCAGAGAGGCCCACAGCTTCAAAGGCGCCTGCGCGACGTACGGCGCGCCACGGCTGGCCATGGTCTGCAGGGAGTTCGAGATACTGGCCAAGGAAAAGGACATCCCCACGGCTCGGGCCAACATCGCGCACCTCGATATGGAATATCACGCGGTATTCGAGGCCATCGGCACCATCGACGTCAGCTGATAACGAATCGCCCGGGAAGCCGGGTCGAGCCCCGGACTGCTTCAGGGTGATCCGGGTCTCTTTATATTGCGAAATCTTCCGCGTCTTCTGAATCTTCGGAATTTTCCGGCGCTCCCGGCAACCCGGTAAACTTGGGCCGACCCACCTTCTTCAGGATCCTGCGACAGAACATGTGATAGATGTGCGTTTCCCAATTGACGATGCCCGCCCGCATGTGGAGCAGGCGCAGATAGGTCAGGAACTTGATCGTTTCAGCTTCGGTATAGTCCACCGCCTTCATGGTGTGGGCCAGGTGGGCATAGGTGTTGTCCAGCTCGACCTGCGTGGGCAACCTGGTTGTCCGGTGTGGGTGGCGGACACGCATCTCGGGCCGGCGCACATTCGTGGCCGGGGCGTTGCGGGGCTGACCCGTGCTGTCCGGGGCGTTCGCCCGCTGCATGGCCTGCCGAATCTCCCAGCTGTACAGCATCACGGCCTGGGCCAGGTTGAGCGAGGGTTGCTCGGGCGCCGTGTCGACCGTGGACAGGTAGCGGCAGATGTCCGCCTCGTCGTTGGTCAGTCCCGTGCGCTCTGTCCCGAACATGATGACGGCCTTGCCCGAGCGGCTGTGGTCGGCGATGTGGTCGGCCAGATTCGCGGGGGTCAGCAGGGCGCGCTTGCGCAGTTGCCGCATGCGGGCGGTGGTGCCGGTGACCACCAGGGCGTCGCCGATCGCTTCGGCCAGGGTGTCCACGACCGTGGCGCTTTCCAGGATGTTCTCGGCGCCGTGGGCCAGGGCGCGGGCGCTGCGCCCCTTGGGATTCAACGGGTCGATCAACCGCAGGTGCTTCAGGCCCATCGTCTTCATGGCCCGGCAGGCCGCGCCGATGTTCATCGGCTCGGTGGTGCGGCTTAGCACAACGATCACGTTGTCCAGGCTGGGTGAACCCCGGTCCGCGGCGATGGGCGAAGGGTCTTTGTCGTTCACTTATGCTCCAGCCTGGTTTTCCAGGAGCAACACCGTTTCGATGTGGGATGTCTGGGGGAACATGTCCAGCACCCGCAGGCGCCTGACCTGGTAATCCGCCGCGACAAAGGCGGCGGCATCGCGGGCCAGTGTGGCCGGATCGCAGCTCATGTACAGAAGATGGCGGGGCCGGAGGTCGAGCAGGGTCTTGACGCCGTCCCTGCCCAGGCCGGTGCGCGGAGGATCGACGAGACAGAAACTGGCGTTCCACATCGTCGGAGGCGCCAGGTCGGGCTGGGCCAGGATCTCGGCCAGGTGTCCGATGTGTACCCTCGCCTTGTCCCGGGCGGCCTCGCTGCGTTGAATGTTGTTTTCAGCGTCCCGGCAGCCGTTGGGATCGCTGTCGATAGCCACCACCTTGTCGAAAAGGTCCGCCAGGGCCAGGCTGAACAGGCCGACACCACAGAACAGATCACCCAGCAAAGTGCCGAGTTTACCGTCGTTCTTCA
>CBDUYZ010000178.1:0-5862 GCA_965371575.1 uncultured bacterium | reverse complement strand
ATGCTGCCGGACAAGGCCATCGACCTGATGGACGAAGCCGCCAGCCGCCTGCGCATGGAAATCGATTCGGTGCCCGCCGAGGTCGACGATCTGCAGCGGCGCCTGAACCAGCTCGAGATGGAACGTCTGGCCCTGGAGAAGGAAACCGACAAGTCGGCGGTGGCCCGGCGCGGGCTTATCGACCGCCAGATCACCGAGCTGCGCGATCAGTGGGACCAGTTGAAGGCGCACTGGGAACAGGAAAAAGAAGCCATCGACAGGATCCGCGAACTGCAGAAGGAACAGGAGAACCTGATCCTGGAGATGGAGCGAGCCGAACGCGAGGGCGATCTTGCCCATGCCTCGGAGCTGAAATATGGCGGACAGGCGGCCCTTGAGGCCGAGATCGCCGCGGCTTACCAGGAATTCAAGGATATACAGGGAGAGCACCCGTTGCTGCGCGAGGAGGTGGAGGAAGACGACATCGCTCGATTGGTGGCCCAGTGGACGGGTATTCCGGCCCAACGGCTGGTCGAAGACGAGATGGCCCGGTTGCGCGATCTGGAGAACCGGATTTCCGCCCGGGTGGTCGGACAGGACGAAGCGGTGACCAAGGTGTCCCGCACCATCCGCCGCTCGCGGGCGGGACTTTCCGAAGGTCAGCGGCCCCTGGGTTCGTTCCTGTTCCTGGGTCCGACCGGCGTGGGCAAGACCGAACTGGCGAAAGCGCTCACTGAACAAATGTTCGGAGACGACTCTGCCTTGGTCCGACTGGACATGTCCGAGTACATGGAGCGGCACGCGGTCAGCCGGATGATCGGTTCGCCTCCGGGCTACGTCGGGCACGAAGCCGGCGGTCAGCTGACCGAGGCGGTCAGGCGTCATCCTTACAGCGTGATCCTGCTGGATGAGGTGGAGAAAGCCCACCCCGAGGTGATGAACGTGCTGCTGCAGTTGCTGGACGACGGCCGCTTGACCGACGGCAAGGGGCGCGTGGTCGACTTCAGCAACACTCTGGTGCTGATGACCAGCAATCTGGGTCAGGATCCCGAGTTCGAGCCGCGTGCCGGCGAGGAAGAGGAAGAACGCCGTGAAAGGGATGGCCGTGTCCTGCAGAGCCTGGCCGCTCATTTCCGGCCCGAGTTTCTCAACCGGCTCGACGGTATTGTTCGTTTCGCCAGCCTGGGTGAGGAAATGATCCTCGAGATCGTTCGGCTGGAGCTGGCCAAGGTAGGCCGCAGCCTGGTCGAGCAGGACATAACGTTGGAGGTCACCGACGCCGCCGTGGCGCAGCTCGCCGAACAGGGTTTCGACCCGCGTTTCGGCGCCCGCCCGGTGCGGCGCGTCATCCAGCAGGAGGTGCAGGACCGTCTGGCGGACCTGATCCTCGCCGGCGGGCTGTTGCCCGAGCAGACGGTGGTTCTGGATGAAGAGGGCGGGGAATTCATCATGTCGGTCCGCCTGGAACCGGACGCGGCCAGGCGCAAGACCATGGTGAAATGAGGTCCAGGCCCACGCGCCGGCAGACGCGGGGGCGTTGTCGAAATCGAAAAAGTTTCTTTACTTGAATGTGAAACCACAGGCAGACTGTTCCGTAGGGACAGTGGGTCCGTTCAGGTCCCGGGACATTCAAGAAAGGATTGTTAGCATGGATAAACCCAAGATCGCCGGCAGGAAACCTTTCGTCCTGGAACTTTCCGCCGGGCAATACGCCTACTGCGCGTGCGGCGAGTCAAAGAGCCAGCCGTTCTGTGACGGCGCTCATCGCACCACTTCTTTCCAGCCCGAGATGTTCACCCTGGCTGAAGAAAAGACGGTAGCCCTGTGCGCCTGCAAGCAGAACGCGGGCGGTCCCTATTGCGACGGTTCCCACGTCAAGCTGGAGTCCGAATAGAGCCGTCGAGACATGAGCGGCTCGTTTCTCTGGATGTGTTCCGCGGCCTGACGGTCGCCCTGATGATCCTCGTCAACAATCCCGGGTCGTGGGCGCATATCCATCCGCCTTTGCGTCACTCCGCCTGGCACGGTCTGACTCCGACCGATCTGGTGTTCCCCTTCTTTCTTTTCATCGTGGGAGCGGCCGTATCGCTCAGTTTTGCCCGGCGCACGGCTGCCGGGGCCATGCGCGGTGAACTGCTCCGGAAGATCGTTTCCCGGACCGTGATCATCTTCGCCCTGGGTTTGTTTCTCAACGGCTTCCCTTTCAACATTCCCTTGAACGCGACCATGGCCGCGGATTTTTCGCTGGCCGGGATCCCGGAAAGCCTGGCCGTCCTGCGCATCCCGGGCGTGCTGCAGCGGATTGCCCTGTGTTATCTGCTGGCGGGCCTGACGGTGGTGCTGGCCGGCCGCAACCGGAACCGTGCCCTGGCCACGGTCGGTTTTCTGGTGCTGTACGAATTGCTGATGCGCCTGCCCCTGACGCCCGGGTGGGGCGCCGGCAGTTTCGACCTGCCGGACAACTTCGCAAGATGGGCCGACCTCCAGCTGCTGGGAGCAGCCCACCTCTACAAGGTCGGGGATGTCGCTTTTGATCCGGAGGGCCTGGTGTCCACCCTGCCGGCCGCCGCCACGACCATGGCGGGATTTTTCGCGGGGGAATTCATCCGGGGATCCCTGCCCTTGACGTCGAAGCTGCGCAGGCTCGGTCTGGCGGGTGCGGGCCTGACCGCGGTCGGTCTGCTCACGTGCCCGCTGGAACCGGTGAACAAGCAGTTGTGGACAGTGAGCTATGTCCTGCTCACCGGAGGCCTGGCCATGATCACCCTGGCCTTCTCTTCGTGGCTGATTGATCTGCGGAGGTGGCGCGTCGGCACCCTGCCGGCCGTGGTTTTCGGCAGTAATCCCCTGGTGGCCTTCGTGGGCTCGGGAGTCCTGGCCCGCACGCTGGTTCTCGTGCAGACAATGGGCGCCAAGGGGCAGGCCGTCAGCCTGAAACGATGGATGTATGAAGAAACCTTTGTACCGTTGGCGGGCCCGGTGAACGGATCATTTCTGTATGCCTTGGCAAACGTGATTTTCTGGCTCGGTGTCCTGTGGCTTCTTCATCGACGGAAGTTGTTCATCAAGATCTAGCAGGCTGTTGAAAAACGGGGCTCGGTGAAGGCGCTGTGTCGGACCACGGTTGTGTTTATATGGAAACCCGCTTTCTTGGGGAGTCGGGGTTCATTAAATTTAGCCCAGAGAATGGAATGTGTTATAATTGATGTTTGGTGTGAAGAAGCGGGGCGCAACAATCATGGAGTCCCCCTCAGCACAGGCCATCATCAGAAACAGGGGACTCGAAGTGCGAACGTTGAAGAAATCCTCACTCGATCGTGTTGCTCCGTGCCGATTCATTCTGGCCCTGGTACTTGTGCTGCCTGCCGCAGCGGCCCTCGCCGATCCGCCAGCCGGCTATTACGACACGGTGGACTACACCGATCCCGCGACCGTCAGGGTAACCCTGCACAACATCATCGACGATCACACGAAGATCCCCTACACCTCCACCGCGACCGATACCTGGAACGTGCTCGAACTGGCCGACGAGGATCCCAACGACTCCGGGCGGATCATCGACGTGTACCGGAACCGCACCTCCATAAAGTACGGCGCCGGCAACGACGCATACAACCGTGAGCACACCTGGCCCTCGAGCTACGGTTTTACGGTCGGAGACAACTCGACCAATATTCCCTATTCAGACTGTCACATGCTGATGCTGTGCGACGTCAGCTACAACAGTTCCCGCAGCAACAACATCTATGACGACTGCGCTTCCTCGTGCTCCAGCTATCCGACCGACAACTACAACGGCCAGGTGGGTGTCAACTACAGAAACACCACTGTATGGGAGACCTGGATCGGTCGTCGCGGCGATGTGGCCCGGGCCCAGTTCTATGCCGACGTACGGTACGAGGGCAACGCGGGCACCGAACCCGATCTGATCCTGACGGACAACGCCAGTCTGATCATCACCTATTCCGACAACGCCCCGGTGGCCTACATGGGCATCTTGCAGACCCTGATCCGGTGGCACAAGGAGGACCCGGTGGACGACCGGGAACGTAACCGCAACGACGTGGTCTACTCCTTTCAGGGCAACCGGAACCCGTTCATCGATCACCCCGAGTTCGTGTCCTACATCTTCGAGGGCGTCATCGCCGGGGTGGCGGACGGCCTGCCGGGTCGCGGATCCGCGGCGGCCATCGCCGGCATCTACCCGAATCCCTTCAATCCGCTGACCACCATCGATTTTTCCCTCACCCGTTCCGGTCCGGTCCGGGTCGAGATCTTCGCCGTCGACGGGAAGCTGGTTCGCACGCTGTTGAGCGATGACCGGGAGGCCGGCGATTACCAGGTGCGCTGGGATGGGTTGGGGAATTCGGGGAGTAGGGCGCCCAGCGGGGCCTATTTCTGCCGGGTCCAGGGTGCCGGGGAGGCCGACACCAGGCCCCTGTTGCTGTTGAAGTGATCTGAAATCATCCCGCCAAGCCTATAAGGGCCCGGCACCGGGCCCTTTATCTTATCAGCCTGCCTGGCTCCGGGGAGTTTCCATATTGCCTGTCGGCTGACCCGGAAATATGTTAAATTTCCCCCTGATTCGACTTACCCCATTTACGCGAAACCAGAGGTAGATCATGAAACGCACTATTGTCCTGATGCTCGTTCTGTTTGTACTCACCACGGTCGGTAGCACTTTTGCCGAGAATCCCGTCGACAAGGTGGCTCCCAAGAAGCAGACCATGCAGATGTACCACATCATCATGGTCCAGAAGGGTCCCAACTGGAAGTCCCAGGGCTCCCAGGAAGGCATGGACATCCGGATGGAGGTCATAGAGAACATCAAAAAGGCCGCCCAATCAGGGCTCATTACCTCGGCCGGCCTGGTCAATGATGAAACCGATGTGGAATTCATCCTCATTCTGGACGTGGAGACCAAGACGGAGGCCTACAATATCATGATGAACTCAAAGAGGGTGAAAGACGGCTTCTTCTCTGTGATGATCTATTCGTATTTTGCACCCAAGGGCCTGGCCTTCCAGAAGTAACGGGGGTTTTCAGCGGGCTCATGGTCACGACATGTCCGGAGCGGGGGGCGAACGGCATGATTTGCAGGATCTGCGGCAACGACAAGGGGTTGAAGACACTTCGAGTTCGGCGGGCGCAATACGTCCAATGTCCCATGTGCCGTTGCCTGTTCATCGATCCCTATCCCCGTCGTGAACTCAATCAGACCTTCCAGGGGCTCGAGGCCGTGGAGCGGCTGGAAAAGGGAGATGAAGAACGCCGGGCCTACTTCGGCCGCCGCCTGGCCCGGCTGGAAAACCGGCTGGGAGATGCCTACCGCGGTGCGCGGCTGCTTGAAGTCGGGTGCGGCGCGGGAATCCTGCTCCAGGAGGCGTGGGGCCGGGGATGGCGGGCCGACGCCGTCGAACTTTCCCCCGATCTGGCGGCCAGGGCCCGCAGGAACAATCCCGAAGCGGTGGTCATCACCGGGGACATCCATAACCAGGAACCCACCGGGAACCGCTACGACGCCATCATTGCCCTCGACGTCCTGGAGCACGTGCTTGTTCCCATGACCATGATCGAAAACTGCCGGGAACTGCTCAAGCCAGGCGGCCTGCTGATGCTGCAGACGCCCAATGCGCGCTCCCTGCGCGGCCGGGTCCAGGGCGCCCGGTGGGACATGCTGGATCCCGATCAGCATCTTAACCTCTTCTCGCCCGACGCGCTGCGGGTCCTGCTGACCACCGTGGGCTTCGATATCCTGGAGATGAACACCGCCAGCGGCACCGGCCTTGAAAGGGGTGCTGTCGGCTGGCTCGCCAGGGCCAAGGAGAGCCTCCTGGGCCTGCTCAATATGGGCAGCGCGGTGATCATAGTGGCCCGCCGGCC
>CBDUYZ010000177.1:0-5873 GCA_965371575.1 uncultured bacterium | reverse complement strand
GTGGTACAGCGACGGCCGGGTGGCGTTCTACGCGAAAGGCAGCATCAAGGGCGAATGGCTGGCGACCCTGGCCTTCGACACCGGCAAGGAATGGGACGGGGATACGGGCGCCTTGTACCAGGAAATCGATCCTGACCGGTACTTCACTCTCTACGGCGACGGTTCCAGGCAGGACTTCGACGCGTCCAGTTCCCGCAAGCTCTACGTCAAGATCGAACGTCGTCAGTTCTACGTCCTGTTCGGCGACTACAACACGGGCCTGTCGATCAATGAACTGGCCCGCTACACGCGCAACTTCAACGGCATCAAGTCGGAGCTGAAGTCAGAGCACGTGGGCCTGAACCTGTTCGCCAACCAGACCGGTCACGGCTATATGCGGGACGAGATCCGCGGCGACGGCACCAGCGGCATGTACTATCTGTCGCGCCGGGATCTGGTAATCAACTCCGAGGAAATCATCAGCGAGGTCCGGGACCGCTTCCGCAGCGAGATCATCATCTCCTCACGCAAATTGACCCGATACCTGGACTACAACATCGATTACGAGGACGGCTCCCTCTACTTCAAGGAGCCCATACCCAGCAAGGACGAGAACCTGAACCCGATCTTCATCGTGGCCAACTACGAGACCCGCAGCAGGGATGGCGACTACAACAACTTCGGCGGGCGCGGCTCGGTCACCACTGTCGCCGGCAAGCTGGAGCTGGGCGCGACGTTCATCCACCAGGAGGAAAGCGCCGGCCAGAGTGAACTGCTGGGTTGGGACGGTCGCTACAGGTTCGGTCCGCAGACCGAGCTGAAGGGCGAATTCGTGGTCACCGATACCGACATGACCGGCCGGCGCGAAGCCTACCTGGCCGAGATAAAGAACACGGCGGGCCGTCTGGGCGGACGGGCCTATGTGCGGCAGAACGAGGTCGGTTTCGGGTTGGGCCAGCAGAACCGGAGCGAGGCGGGCACGCGCAAGCTGGGAGTGGACCTGGACTGGAAGATGAATTCCCGTCTCACCCTCAAGAGCCAGACCTGGCGACAGGACAACCTCGGCAACGGGGCGCGGCGCGAGAACATCGAAGGCAAGCTGCAGTGGCGCGAATCGATCTTCAACGCGCATGCCGGAGGGCGCTGGGTGAACGACAAGTTCACTATCCTGGAGGATCACGGCTCCACCCAGATCATCGGCGGCGGTGAGATCAGCACGCGCAACCGGCGACTGAAGTTCTCGGCTGATCACGAGCAGTCGCTGGACGGCCGGGATCGCAATGTGGACTACCCCACGCGGACCACCCTGGGCGTCGACTACGAGATCGTCCGCAATCTGAACCTGCTGTCCCGCTACGAGATGACCCACGGGAATTCGGGTGACACGCGCGGGGCCCGGTTCGGATTCGAGACAAAGCCGTGGTCGGGAGGACGGGTTTCCAGCAGCTGGGAACGGCGGTATACCGAGAACGGCTCGCGCGCTTTCGCCAACCTTGGCCTGCGTCAGCTGTGGAAGGTCGGCGATCACTGGAGCATGGACTTCGGTCTGGATCACAGCGAGGCCACAGAAGGTTTCGACACCCCGCGGTACAACGAAAACGTGCCGTCGGCATCGGGTGCGCTGACGGGATTCACCGCGGTTTCGACGGCGGTGGGCTACAAGGCCGATCGCTGGCAGTGGAACACGCGGTTCGAGGTCCGCAACTCGTCCCTGGACGACAAGTGGGCCGTCGTGCCCAACATACTGTTCGAACCCCGGTCGGGCCTGGGTCTGGCGGGCAGGGCGCGGATCATGGGCAGCGAGGGGCAGGCCGGATCAAGGCGGAAGAACTACGACATCCGTCTGGGCCTGGCGTTGCGCCCGGACCGCGAAGGATGGGTCATTCTCGAGAGGTTGGACTGGATAACGGAAGAAAGATATTCGCTGACCACGGATCTGTCGGGCTGGCGCGTCGTCAACCACTTGAACCTGACCTACTTCTCGGGCCGCAACACGCAGGTCGCCCTGCAGTACGGGGCCAAGTACAACCAGGACGACATCGCCGGCCGTCGTTACCGCGGTTACACGGATCTGGTCGGCGGCGAGGTCAGGCAGAATCTGAGCCCGCGGATGGACATGGGTTTCAGGGTCAGCGGCCTGCACTCCTGGCACGCGAAACAGATCGACTACAGCACCGGTGGCTCGTTCGGCTTCAACGTGATGACCAATGTCTGGATGAGCCTGGGCTACAACATCACCGGTTTCTACGACGCGGATTTCTCGGCCGCAGAGTTCACGGCCAAGGGTCCCTTCCTGCGGTTCCGGCTGAAGTTCGACCAGGAAACAGCGGGCACGATTCTCAAGGCGTTCATGGGCGGCTCGCATGAATTAGGACAAAAGGAATGATGATGGGCAAGCGACACATACTACGGGCGTTGCTGCTGTCGGCTGTGGTGACGGGTTCATTGCTGACCGCCGATACGGCCGAAGCCCTGAACCGCAACGTGCGCGGTACGGTTTTCGAGGACATTCTCGGTGACGGCTCGTTGGCTGGCGACCCGAAATCGGGGGGCGTCGACGTTCGTCTGTACCGGGACAGCAACAACAACGGATTGGTCGATGCGGGCGACATCTTCCTGCAGCAGACCACGACCAACGCCTCGGGCGGTTTCAACTTCAAGGTCCGGACCAACGTCACGGGCAATTACTATATGGTGACAGTGAATTCCCGCAGCATGGGAGCCATTGCGGGTTTCAACGGCGGATACGGACTGGCGAACGTATGGGCGCAGCAGACGGCGGGCGACGATCCGGCAACGGCCGCCCTTGACCCGGGGCCGCGCTTCGGGGGCGTGACCCCCGGGGTGTCGGACGGTTTCAACACGGCCAGCACCGACCCGGCGAACAATAACTATCAGCATGTGGGGCGCGTCGATGTCAGCGCCGCCCACGCCGTTAACGTGAATTTCGGTTTCAGTTTCAACGTGGTGACCAACACGCTGGCCGGGAACGACCTGGTGGTTCAGGGCAGCCTGCGCCAATTCCTGGTCAACGCAAATGCAGTAGTCGGCGGCAACGTCATGCGGTTCGTGCCGGCAGTGGCGACCAACGCCTCCGGTGGTGGCGGGCAGTGGTGGCGGATCGCCCTGACGGCGATCCTGCCTGTGCTGGCGGATGCGGGTACGACCTTGGATGGCGCAGCCTACGATGCGGCTGACGGTGTGTCCCTCCGTGACCCGAATCCGGGCGTTTTGGGTACGGGAGGGTCCGTGGGAACGAGCGCTTCGGCACTGGCGACGGTCGCCCGGCCGGAACTGGAGATCACGGGTTCCACCGGGACGCGCTTCGGCCTGCGCATCCAGGCCGACCTGGCGACGGTGTGCAACCTGTCCCTGCACAGCTTCTCAAGCTTCGGCTGGAACGCGGTTATGGGGAACATCCTGGTCGAAGCGGGCGCAGGAACAATCATCGAACAGAACGTGCTGGGCTCGGGCCCCGGCGGCTTCGTCGATCCGGGCGCCTGGCGATCGGTTCCGGTCATCACCCTGGCCGGGGCGACGGACGGATTCATCAGAGGCAACCTGGTCACCTTCAGCGACCGGCACGGTATCGAAGGGCGGGCGGGCTCCGACGGGTGGTGGATCGAAAGCAACGAGATCTTCGCCAACGCCCTGTCCGATGGTGCGCAGAACGGCGTCAGCCTGGACGGATGTTCCGGTGTCACGGTCACGGGCAACCTGATCCATGAAAACGGCGGCGCTGGAGTGGATGTTCTGGCAGGTTCAGGAACGGCCACCCTGGTGAACAACACGATCCGCCGCAACGGCATCACCGCGATCAGCGGCGCAGAAACCCCGGGCGCGAGGATTGCCGGCAGCGGCAGCCTGGTCCAGGGCAACGTCCTGGCCGAGAATTACGGTGCGGGCGTGCTGGTGACATCGGTGGCGGGCTCGGTGACGATCACGCGGAATTCCATTTTCGGCAACGGGACCATCACCAATCTGGGCGCCGCCGCACCCACGGGCCAGGTGGGGATCGATCTGCTGGGCGGCGGAGACAACGACCGCAGTGGGACCACCCCCTTCGTTACCCTGAACGACAGCGGCGACGGTGATGCCGGCGGCAACGGCCTGCTGAACTTCCCGGTGCTGGAGACAGCCCTCAACGTCGGCGGAAATCTCACCTTGAGCGGGTGGGCGAGGCCCGGTTCGGCGATCGAGGTATTCGTGGCAGCGGTCGATCCGTCGGGCTTCGGCGAAGGGCAGACCTTCGTCACCACCCTGACCGAGGGTTCGGCCCTTGATCTCGACGCCACAGTCAGCGCCTACGGACCCCTGCCGGTGAACGGAATATCGGTGGGACAGGACAATACCAATCGCTTCCAGTTCCTGATCCCGCTGCCGGCGGCCGTGACCACGGGCACGATCCTGACCACGACCGCCACGGTGGGCGGGTCCACCTCGGAATTCGGCGGCCTGACGACGGTGACCGCGCTGTTGCCCAACATTCTGGTCAGCAAAACGACAGTGACCGAATCGGACCCGGTTAATCTGCTCGTCAACCCCAAGGCCATTCCCGGTGCGGTGGTCTTGAACGTCATTAACGCCGTCAACACCGGTCCTGGCGCCGCCGACGCGGATGCTCTGACCATGACCGATCCCATTCCGGCCAACACCGCGGTTTTCGTGGGTGACCTGGGAGGGGCCGGTTCCGGGCCGATCGAGTTCACGGACGGTTCGACGCCGGGGGGGATGATCTACACCTTCGGCGGCCTGACGGACCTGGCCGACGACCTCGATTTTTCAAGCGACGGGGGTGCGACCTGGGCCTACATCCCGGTGCCCGATGCGCTGGGTTTCGATCCCGCAGTGACCCACCTGCGCGTCGCGCCCAAGGGTGCGTTCGCCGCTTCGGACGGCGTGAACCATCCCAGCTTCAGCGTGAGTTTCAAGACTCGTGTGGAGTGATCGGATCATCGCCATACGCCTTCAAAAAGCTGACGAGGTTGATGCCTTGGCGGGAAAGCCCGAGTTTTCGCCTGATGTTTTCCCTGTGCCGGCTCACGGTATGGGGAGACAGGTTGCGGAGGTCGGCGATTTCCTTGGTGGCCAGCCCGCTGCGGATCATGTTGCTAACCTGGATTTCGGTAGGCGTCAGGTCCTTGAATCGATAGGTCAGGTTTCTGGTGAAGGGGGACACGATTTCATTGAGATGCTGCCTCAACAGGGAGGTATAGCTGGGAATTTCCGCCGGCGAGGCCTGGTCCAGGGCATACAGGATCGGTGAAATGACCTGGTCGACATTGGCCTGGACACTGGCGGCGATCGCCATTTTTTCCTCCTGAACTGTGTTGAGAACTTCCTTGAGGGCGATGTTGAGGCTTTTCAGTGAACTTCGCTCGACCTGCAACTGTTTTTCGGCCTGGATCCGGGCGACCACTTTTCCGATCTGGTCGCTGATGGCGTCGATGAGGAGCCGCTCCTCGTTCAGGAAGGGACCTTCGTCGGAGGTTGGCTTTTCCACCAGGTAACAGACTTCCACGAACCCGATTTCCCTCTGATCGCTGCGAATGGGTACCTTCTGGACCCAGGCGGACTCGCGATGGTTTTCGGTCTTGTACTCGCTTTCCTCGATCACGATGCGTCCCGCCGTGATTTCGGGAAACTGCCAGGACGGGGGAATGATTTGCACGATACCCCGCATGATTTCGTCCAGATCATTTCCATGGGTGCTGATCAGTTCCGAAATACCGTAAAGGCAGGACAATTCCTTGACCCGTTCCTGCAGGAAATGGGAGACGAGACCGAGGCGTTTCCCGGGATCCGCACCGCCATCCCGGTCACCGATCTTTTTCAAACCGTCTTCCATCAACCGCATCATGGATTGGAAACTTCGGCCTTTGGGTTCACTCATG
>CBDUYZ010000176.1:0-5886 GCA_965371575.1 uncultured bacterium | reverse complement strand
TAAGGATTCTACTAATGAGGTGCCCGGATTTGGGGGAGTCGGGGAGACCTTATCACAGTTACGAAAGCGGTCACTAGAGCAGCAGCAGAACCGTATAGACGGTCAGGAAAACCGCATAGGGTTAATTGGTGGGGATCATGCGGAAAAGAATTTTTTCAAAAAGAAGTCCGGGGGGGGCTTCTATGATCAATGGGATGATGCATGCGGACCATCCCGCTGCGGAACTTGTTGCCCATGGCGGCAGGGCAGCCGCGGCCGTACTGCCTCGGATCGACACCTCGGGTCTTCAGGATCATCGGTTAGATGCCACCACCACACGCATAGAAAATAAATCCGGCCGTGGTCTGGATCTGAGTTGGTTGCAGGTTTCTTTCTACCTTGCCATCAAGCGGGTCGGCGACATCGTGATATCTCTGGTGGCCTTGGCGATCTTCGGTTTAATGCTGCCGATGTTGACCCTGATCATCAAGTTGGATTCGCCGGGTCCGGTGTTCTATTCCCAGGCGAGGGTCGGGCTAAATCGCCGGCGCCCGCGCTATGCTTTTTCTGGTCACGATCGCCGCAAGGTGTTGCAGCCCGGACGTCCCTTCAAAGTTTTAAAGTTGCGATCCATGGGCACCAATGCCGAAGAGTGCGGTCCCCAGTTGGCCAAGGTGAATGACGTGAGAATTACCCGCGTCGGGAAGTTTCTGCGTCGGAGCCGGCTCGATGAGGTGCCCCAGTTCCTGAACGTGCTGCGAGGGGAAATGAGCCTCATCGGACCGAGGCCTGAGCGCATCGTCTTCGTCCGGAAGTGGGAAAAGGAAATCCCCAACTACCAGGATCGCCTGCTTGTGTTGCCCGGCATCACCGGTCTGGCCCAGGTCATCAACGGTTACGATGACGGGATCAATTCGGTGCGCCGCAAGGTCGAGCTTGATTGCGAGTACATCAAGAAGGCCGGGTTCCGACAGGACGGCAGCATTCTGCTTTCGACCGTGTCGGTTGTCCTGAAGGGCGATGGGGCCCGTTAGTCTGCGCTGGTTTTAACTACGGGACCGTGGTTTCAAAGGTATCATCGGCAAGGCCGTTCCATGGGGAACGGCCTTGTCGTGGCAAGCACGACTCCCGCCAATCCCTCCTTGCTTCGATTCCGGGGCCCATGCATAATTCCGCCAGGAGATGCTCTTGAATTGCCGGGAGTTTCCCCGTCAGGTCGACAAACCCGGGAACCCAGATTTTTCATGAAACCCGTAATTCTTGTTATCGACGACGAAGAGGCCATACGCCTGTTCCTGCAGGCCACCCTCGAAGATGAGGGCTATGAAGTCCTGACTGCGGCTACGGGTGGCGAAGGACTCGAGTTGGCCAAGGACAGGGTACCGGACTTGGTATTGCTGGATCTCATGCTGCCCGACATGAGTGGAATCCAGGTCCTGGGTGGGCTGAAGAGCACCCTGCCGCATATCTGCGTGGTCATGATCACCGCCTACCAGGAAACCGACACTGCGGTGCAGGCCATGAAGCTCAACGCATTCGACTACGTCAACAAGCCGATTGAAATGGGCCGGTTGCTGAAGGTCGTGGCCAAAGCCCTGGCGAGCAACGCCGACGCCCGGCGTAGATACCGCCACCAGAATCAGAGTGATCTCTTCGGTGGGGTCGACGATGTGGTCCCCAGCCAGGCGCCGAGCATGCTGGAGATCTACGACATCGTCCGCAAGATCACCGCGGGCGAATCCACCACAGTCCTGATTGAGGGCGAATCGGGCGTCGGGAAGGACGTGGTGGCCAATCTCATCCATCGTACCTCCCTGCGCAAGGACAGCCAGCTGCTGGAGATCAATTGCGCAGCCTTGCCGGAACAATTGCTCGAAAGCGAACTGTTCGGCCACGAGAAGGGAGCCTTCACCGGGGCGGTCGAGCAGAAAAAAGGGCTCCTCGAAATGGCCCACTCGGGAACCTTGTTCCTGGACGAGATCGGGGAGATGACCCTGCCCGTCCAGGTCAAGTTCCTGCGCGTCCTGGAGAAGATGACCTTCCGCAGGGTCGGGGGAGTGGAGGACATTTCGGTGGATGTTCGGATCGTGGCCGCGACCAACCACAATCTTGAAAGCCAGGTCCGGGCGGGACTCTTCCGGGAGGATCTTTACTTCAGAATCAATGTCGTGAATATCATCGTGCCGCCGCTGCGCGAACGGGTGGAGGACATCCTGCCCCTGGTTGAATATTTTCTGGGGGTGTTCAATCTCAAGTTCAATAAATCCATCACCGGGGTCAGCGAGGACGCTCTGCAGGCGCTGCTGGCCTACGACTGGCCGGGCAACATCAGGGAACTCAAGAACAAGCTGGAACGCAGCGTGCTGCTGGAAAGCGGGAAGGTCCTGGAAAGGGAGAACTTTCAACTTCAGGCCAGGCGCGGGGAAGCGGGAAATTTGTCGGAGCTGCTTCAAGACGTTCTGATGAAACCCCTGCCGGCCGAAGGTGTTGATCTGGAGAGCCTGGTGAAAGAGTTCGAGGAGTCGCTGGTTCGCAAGGCCTTTTCAACCACCGACGGCAATCAGACCCAGGCGGCCCGCCTGTTGGGGCTCAACCGCGACAAGTATCGTTACCGCCTCAAACAATTCGACATAAGGTAATCATGAATCGGTCATTTTTTCCGTCCGGCCTTTCCGCAGGTGCACCAGCGGCGTCACTGTGTTTGGCCGGGCTTGCCGTGGTCTGCTGCCTGGCGACCGGCTGCGGCGTCTACTCGGCCAGCAGCGGGCGGGTGGATGAAAATTTGAAGCGGGTGGCTGTGCAGTACCTGGAGAATCTGACTCCCGAACCTAATCTGGGTGTTGAACTTTCCGACGTCATCATCTTCGCCCTGCAGACCGACAACACCCTCAAGGTTGTCGACGAGGCGAACGCGGACAGCATAATCAGCGGGCGGGTCGTCCGCTATTCGCTGCGGGAGGTTGGGGCCACCCAGGAATTGACAGTCAATGAGTATCAGGTCCAGATCGCCGTGGTGCTGACCTTCACTGTCCGAGCCACCGGTGATAAGATCTTCGACAAAAAGCGGTTCACCGGGACCGGCAATTATGTTCTCAACGACCCGCAAGGCACGAGTGAGGAAACCGCCCGGAACGAGGCGGTGGAGGAAATCGTGCGGGACATTCTGGCCCAGGTCGTTGAGGACTGGTGATCGATAAGGAGTTCCATGGGCTATTCCCGAGGAAAAAAGGGGTCGGGTGTTCCCGGCTTTCAGGACCTGGTGGATCAGGATCTGAAAACGGGGAATTTACGCCTCGTCTACCTGTTGGCCGGGGAGGATACCCTCCGTATCGAGGGTGTCGTGGACAAGATCCGCAAGGATGTCCTTGGCGAAAGCGGGTCGGTCTTCAATTTCCATGTATTCCATGGGGATCAGGCGTCGGTGGCGAAGATTCTCCAGCAGGCCCTGAGTCTGCCTATGTTGGGTGACCGGCAGGTCATTTGGGTCAAACATGCGGATCGATGCCTGGGCAACCAGGACAGCCAGGGTGACCTGGAAAAATATCTCGGTCGGCCGGTCAAGGAAACCATCCTCATTCTTTCTGCCGACAAGGTCGATAAACGCAAGAAATGGGTCAAGGTCTGCCAGGAAAACAAGTATCTCTTCGATTTCACTCCGCCGTCCGGCGAAGCCCTTGTCCAGTGGGTCCTCAAGGCCGCCCGACGCGAGAAACTTCCACTCCAAGCCGATCAAGCCCGGGTTCTCTGCGAATTGGTGGGGAATGACCTACTGAGTCTGAAGAGCGAGATCGCCAAGCTGGCTTTGCTGGTGGAGGATCGCGGGCAGGCCGTCAGTGCCGAGGAACTCGGACGGATCATCATGGATCAGGCAGCCCTCGAAGGCTATGAAATCACGGCCCACCTGGAACCGGGCAAGACCCCCGAGGTCCTCAGGACCTGGTTCAGGCTCTCGAAATGGGGGAGATCCCCCCACGAAATCGCCCCGCTGCTCATTTCCAGGGTTCGTAAAGGCGCCATTCTGGCGGCTGGCCGCACCCAGGGTATGGATGACCGGGACATCGGGGCCTTGACGGGTCAGAATCCCTGGAGTTTCCGCTACCTCGAGCCCATGGTTCGCGGGATGGGCAGGAGCGGGTCGGGCGCCGCCCTTGGAGCGGCCCTGGACTGCGACCGACGCTTGAAGGGCTCGCCGTTGAAACCGAGTATCATAATCGAAAAACTCATCATGGACCTGTGTCGGCGCGTTGATGAATGAAGCACCTGCGGTCGTGCCTGTTGGCCGACCATCCACTCTGGAAAGGACCCAATATGTCTGACGGATTACTGGAATTCACGGACGCAGATTTCGAGAGCACGATTTCCACGAGCGACAAGCCGGTTCTGGTGGACTTCTGGGCGCCGTGGTGCGGCCCCTGCAAGGCCATGACACCGACCATCGCGAAGTTGGCCGGGGAATTCGGGGACCGCGTGCTGGTCGGCAAGATGGATATCCAGGCTAACCCGCAGGCTGCCGGTAAACTGGGGATCCGCAGCATTCCAACCTTGCTGTTCTTCAAGGACGGCCAAGTGGTGGATTCGCTGATCGGCGTGGCCAAAGAGGACAAGATCCGGGAAAAATTGGACATTATCCTCGGCTGATTATCATGATTCTACTTTAAGCACTTCGAGCTCAAGGACGGTTTTGAATCCGCTCAATTATTGTCCGAAACCGCTTACTTAACATAATATACATTATGCGCAATAGGTGAAGGTGGCGGTTCAAGTTTCTGAAAAATAAGAAGATACAGGGAGCAGGCTATCGGTTGCGGGATCAGCGGACGGGAATCTTCTCCGCCAGCTCGTCCAGGTACGGCAGACGCCATGTCTCGCCGAAGATCGCCTTGGTGAAGCCGAGGACCGACATCGATAGGACGAACAGGAAGAACACGAGCCGCAGGGCGATGACGATGAGGAAACCCAGCAGGGGCAGCCTGCCGAGCGTGGTGTCGATGATCCAGATGAAGAAGATCCCCACCACCTCGGCAAAAAGCAGCGCGAACCCCTGGCGGCAGTGGCGGGCCAGAAAATCGCTTTTGGTTGTCGACAGTATCGGCACGAACACCAGGATTGAAAGGTAGCACAGAGCCCCCAACCAGCGGTCGCGAATAAAGATGTGGTGTTCCATGGGCCTTCCTCCCCCGGGCGGGGCCTTGACTTGAAGTACTCTGGGCCACGACACTCTACTTTGTAATACGGCCGAGGGGAAACATTGTTTAGTCCGGATTTTTTCGACCGGAAGGTGCGAGAGACATGAACCTGTTCCGCAAGACCTCCCGCAAATGGCGCGGGGTTGATTTCATGGGCCTTGTGCCGGAAAAGGCGTGCGGCTGGGCCTCCGGCGCAAGGCCGGGTCAGGTCATCGTGCTGCAACCGCGTTTCAACTCCGGCCTGCTGAGGCGTCTGCTTCAGCCCAGGCTCAAGGAAGCCAAGAAATATCTGCGGATTCCCCTCGAGGAACGGGGCTCCTTCCTCTGGAATCTGATGGACGGACAGCGGACCGCCGGGGAAATGGCGGAAGCCTTCGGTAGGGAATTTCCTGAGGAGAGCGACCAGGTACCCGAGCGGGTGGCGACCTATCTCTACCAGATGGCCGACAACAACCTGATCAGATTCGCTAATCTCGAGATTTGAAGAGGTGAAACAGCAAAAACGCGGCCCAGTGGCCGCATTTTCGGGTGGTACCCCCGGCGGGATTCGAACCCACGACCCCCAGATTAGGAATCTGATGCTCTATCCTACTGAGCTACGGGGGCACCGTATCTGATGTGCGTGGCCCAAAATAGGCGCGTCAGGAATAGTTAACAAGGGAAAAAACCGGGCCCAGGCCCTCCAGCTTCGCCCTTCCGGCCAGGAAATCCAACTCCACCA
>CBDUYZ010000175.1:0-5892 GCA_965371575.1 uncultured bacterium | reverse complement strand
TCGGACAACACCAGCGCCGAGGCCTCCGTATCGCACCCGGGCGTGGAAAAGAACTCGGTCGCCTACAACATCGGTCTCGAGGGGGGAGCCAAGAAGAAGGCCCTCCTGCTTGGCACCGGCTGGTATCACATCGAAGCCAACGCCTTCCCCTCCCAGTTCATCGACAGCGACCTTCTCGACGGACACACCAACCGCGAGGGACTGTTGATCTACTTGTCCAAGACGATCATGAAGAGCACTGATTTCAACGTCCAGTTCTTCATTTCCGATGCCATCGCAACGGATCCTGGCCTGGAGGAATCGGTCCAGAATGCCAAAAGGAACCGGCTGCAGGTGGACATCCTCTACAAGTTCTGACCTGGCCACCAGAATCTTCCCATGGCCCAAAAAACCGCCGGCCCTCATGAGGACCGGCGGTCTCGTCTTTGGTAATGGATTGATCAGCGGATGAGCGTCATCTTGTGCCGCAGGTCCCCGCTGCTGGATTTCAGCACGTAGTGATAGACCCCTGAGGCCACCCCCCGGCCCGAGTTGTCCTTGCCGTCCCAGAGCACCTGGTTGTCGCCTTCGGCAGCCAGGCCGTCGACCAGGGTGCGCACCAGTCGGCCGCGCTCGTCGTAGATCCGCAACGATACGGTCTGGGCGGACGGCAGGCTGAAGTCGATCCAGGTCTGGGGATTGAACGGATTGGGATAGTTCTGGGCCAAAGTCGTGATACGCGGCACCACCTGATCGTCGGGTGCCGCCGAGACATCCAGGATGGCGGACTGCCGGGCCACGATCACAGGGGTGCTGCGGCCGTTGTTCGCCCAGGCGTCGTAGACTTCCTGGCCCAGGGTGTTGGTGTGGTTGTTGTCGCGCAGGAACTCTATGTATTCCTTCGAAGTGGTTTGGTAATAATACGTGACATCCACGCGTCGCGCCGTAAGCGGCAGAATGTATTCAGTGTCGTCCCAGTACTGGCCATCCTCGTAGGTATATGCCACGACGGGCGACTGCGCCGTCACGAAGCCGGCGTTGGTGAAGCCGCGCGGCGGAATGCGGTTGTCCGAGTAGACCGTGTCGCTCAAGGGGAAGAAGAATGACGGGCCGGCGGGCATGCCGATGATGGCTGACAGCCTGGCCGAGATCCCCGGTTCGATGTGGTAGATCTTTACATCCTCGTCATGACTGAGTACACCGGTCGCGTCGTCGTATTTGCCGCTTTCATAGACCATGACGTCGGACGCGTCGTAGGCCTTGATGTTCAGCCACATACGCCGTCCCTCGGGATAACCCGACGGTAGCTTGTGCCCTGTTTCGTTGGTCAGTCGCACCGTGACGGCGGGCTGGGCTTCCACGGGTGTGACGGTCAGGTCCATGGTCGCCGCCAGGGTGAGCATGGCGATGGCCCGCAGCTTCCCGTCCTGCAGGGCGGCGGTGTCCAGTTCCGGGAAAAAGATCGGCAGAATGTCCGGCAGGAAGGTGTTGCCGCCGGTCAGATCGTGCAGGCCGAGATCGGAGCGATTCGGGGAGCTCGGTACGTTGCTGCCCACGCCCGTGACGTCCCTCATGTGACAGTCATGGCAGGTCGACACGATGCCGTCGGGCTTGTCGCCGGCGAACTGGGGCAGATAGACGCCCGTGGACGCGAACTCACTTGCCTCCCACTCGCTGAAGGTCCGTTCGACCGGGACCATGTTGCGCCGGTCCCCATCGGGATGCGGTGTATCAAGGGCCTGCACCTCGTACTTGCCGGGCACGTCGCCGGCCACGAAGGCCGGGTTGCTCACGTCGTGGCAGGTACCGCACAACTGGGACGTGCGGTGAAAATTTGAGTCCAGGAACTGGTGGCTGGCGATGGTGTCTGCGTAGGGGCCGCGCATGGTCGGGTCGGGATCGGTAACGAACTGGCCGTTGGCAGCTTCCAGAGGGGCGATTTCCAGATCCGCGATTACGTCAGCATCCCGAGCCGGGCTTACGCCTGACACGTAGATCGGATCGACCATGCGGTGGCAATAGTCACACTGGACTCCCTGTAGATCCTTGGAGGTCAGCATGGCCCCGGAAGTGTCGAAAGAGCGCCCTTCCTGCCAGCCCCCGGGCGTGTGGCAGCGCAGGCAAAGGTCACCCACCGCCGGGACGACTTCTTCGGCCACCGCCACGGTCGCCATGTACAAAGGATCGCGCATGGCCTGGCCCATCATGCTGCCCTGCCAGTTGTGCCAATGCTCAATGTCGGTGTCGTATCCACCGTGGCAGACGATACAGGTCACCGATGGATCGTCCAAGGTCCCCCCCTCGAAGGGATTGGTGCCCCCCAGATCGAAGTCGCGCAGGGTCGTCGCCACCACTCCGTGTGTCACCGGGGTGATTGTGAAGGCGGCGGGGCTGTCGTCATGGGCACCGTTGCGTGCGTTATCAAAGGCCTCCACCCGCAGAACGCTGGTGGGACTGGGCAGATTGGGGAAGAACATCTGGTAGGTTCCGGTGTTTGGCAACCCTTCGGCCATGGGCTTGAATTTCACACCGTCGTCGCTCAGGTACAGATTGACATGAGCGATCCCGCCGGCGTCCGTAGCCGTCCAGGTGACCTCGTTGTAGGTGGCGGAGGAAATCATCTCACCGCCCACGGGCGAGGTGATGGTCACCTCTGGCGGTATACTGTCGGTGGGGCCGCTGGGGGTCAGATAGTCCAACAAATCGGCCTGATCGACATGGACGACACTGCCCACGTTGTCGGCCTTAAGGCCGGGGAAGGTCGGTGTGTTTGACCAGTTGATGGTGTCGGTGATCTCCACCAGATTGCTGAACCCGTCGTTGTCGGCGTCTTCGTTCTCCACGGCGGCCACGGCCTCGGCGGCAGACATACCGACAGCCAGGCGCACCTCGATCGACACGCCGTAGGGATTGCGGATGTCGCTGCCGTCGAAATCGAAATGGCAGACCCCGCAATGTTTCGCATTGCTGGGCACATCATCCAGGATGGTCCCCTCGGCGTCGGGATATCGGCTGAAAAAGTCGTTCCGGAACGGATTGCGGGCCGAACTGAGGGTGGGCAAGACAAGGGAAACAAGGGCCAGCAGAACGATCAGACGGACATAGCGAGAAAACATGACGGAACTCCCCTGTCCAAAGAGGCGGGCGTGATTCCACGGCAACCCAACTGGGGCCGGATCCCGAAATTGGCGTCACGGTAGTGAAAATATTATGACGGAATCAGTCCTGATTGGCAAGCATATTTTGAGTGGTTCGTGTGTGAAAATTGATCATGAAAATCATCTAAGCCTGTTTAAAACACCAACATCCACCCACCAGACATCTGTGCTGCCTTCGCCTGGACTATCGTGCAGCACCTACGATCCCACCCGACTTTCATCAGGAGGACTTTTGGTTTGGGTCAATCCTCGGTCCTGGACAATACCTCGGACAGGATTGCACGCATCATCTTCAGGTTGTAGGGCTTGGCCACGAAACCCGCGATGTCGAAATCGCGGACCCTATCCTCGATCTCGTGCGAATCGTAGCCGCTGGACAGGATCACCGGGATGTCCGGTCGGATGACCCGCAGACGCCGGAAGGCGGATATGCTGTCCATGCCGGCCATGGTGGAATCAAGCAGCACCGCGTCGATATCCCGGTGGCGTTCCCCGAAGATACGGATGGCCTCGAATCCGTCGGCCGCCGAAAGAACCTTGCAACCCAGCCGGCGCAGGAAACTCTCGCCCACCGCTCGAACCGGAGGATCGTCGTCCACGACCAGGATTAGTTTGCCCGTCAGTTTCACGACCGGAACCTCGGGACTGCGCCGTCGCCGCTTGCGGGGCGCGTTCGCCTCGGCCTCATGGGCCGCCAGCAGGAAAGAGATCGTAGAACCACTGGCCAGCCCTGTCTCCATCAGGAACCCACCGTCATGTCCCTTGATGATCCCCAGGGCGACTGACATGCCGAGGCCCCGTCCCGCGAACTTGGTGGTGAAGAAGGGGTCGAAGACCCGATTGGCGACATCGGCATCCATCCCGCACCCTGAGTCACGGACCTCGCACCATACATAGGGACCGGCCTCCAGTCGGCTTCCGTTGACCACCTTTTTCAGATCCGCGACCTTGAATTCCTTCACTCCGGTCCGCACCATGATCTCGCCGCCCTCGTCACCGAGGGACTCGGCCGCGTTGGTCACGAGGTTCATCAGGACCTGGCGAATCTGCGTCTCGTCGATCATGACCGGGGGCAGATCGTCCGCGAGTTCGAAATGCAGATGGGATCTCTTGGAGACCGAGACCTGAAGCAGGCGCTGGATGTCGATGATGAGCAGGTTGAGATCGGCCGGATGGACCGAAATCTGGCCGCGCCCGGCGTAGACCTGCATCTGCCGGCAGAGATCCGCCGCCCGGCCCGCAGCCTCGAGGACCGCACCCAGGTTGCTGCGGTTGGCCGAATCTTCCCGCAGGCCGTCCACCACCAGTTCCGTGTTGCCCATGATCGTTAACAATTGATTGTTGAAATAGTGGGCGATGCCGTCAGCCAGCACACCGAGGCTTTCCAGCTTCTGGGCGTCACGGAGACGGGCCTCCAACTCCCGCTGTTCCTGTTCCACCTTCTTGCGTTCCGAGATGTCACGAGCGATCAGCAGGACCTGGGGTTCGCCGACCCCGGTGACCGAACCCGGAATAAGGGTGGAACTGACTTCCATGGGCACCGGGCGGCCGCATCCGTCCTGGAAGACCGTCTCATAGAGGAAGACCCCGACATCACCCCCGTTCCGCTGATTCTTGCGCTCAAGAATCTCCTCGTGGAGTTCGGTCGGGACGAGATCCATGGCGTTCAACCCGACAAATTCCTCCTCGGTGCGGCCGGTCAGTTCCAATCCCGCCCGGTTCACGAAGGTCACGTAGCCCGCCAGGTCGTGGCGGATGATCACGTCGCGGGCGGTCTCCACCAACAGCCGGTAACGTTCCTCCGAACCGGAGAGATCCAGTTGGGCCTGCTTCAGATCAGTGATGTCGATGGTGGCAAAAACGAGCAGATCGCCCGGATTGTCCGGACTGGGAATCCAGGCCTGGTTAAGGGTGAAATACTGACGGTCATCCAGAGCGCGGTACTGACACTCACCCTCGTAGTACTCGTCGCCGTTGGCGATGGCCTTGAGGATCCCCTTGAGACCCGGCAGCGATTCCGGCACCATGAGCCGGTCCAGGGAGCGGAGCATCTCCCGGCGGTTGGCTGCGGCATTGAGGGTGATGGCCGCCTTGTTGACGTCCACCACCCGGATCAGTCCGATCGCCTGGGTGATGAATTCGTGATGGGCATCCAGCCAGGCGCCGAAATCCTCTACCCCGCAGTCCTTGACCTCGGCGATGGCCTGTCGGACCAGAGTGATATCCTCGACGAACAGGGGCACCGTGGCCATTCGGAAGACTTGTTCCCAACCGGACTTATCCAGATCCAGCGGTGGGGTGTTTCGGCTAGATTCCCGCGATGGGCTCATCTGCTACACGCGCCTCCGAGGCCCCCTTCCAGCGCCGGTGGACCCAGAACCATTGCTCCGGACGGTCCCAAATGAACCGTTCCACCGCCGCCGAAATCCGGCCTGAAAATTCCTTGATATCCTTTTCTCTCTCGAGCAAACCCTGCGGTTCCATGGCTTCGCCGATGTGCAGGGTATGCGAACGGTCATCATTTCTCAGGATCGCCACAGGGATCACCGGACAACCCGTCCGGATCGAGATCCTGGCCGCCCCCGGCCAGGTGGAGGCCGGCAGACCCAGAAAATTCGTCACGTAACCGGTCTTGCCGGCGTCCTGGTCCATCAGCAATGTGACCAGACCGCCTCCACGCAAATGAGCAAGGACGGCACGTCCGGACCGTTCCACCGGCACGGTCCGGATTCCGAACCGCAGGCGTTGTTCCCGA